>JBEKVL010000001.1:0-59626 GCA_049514055.1 Tepidisphaeraceae bacterium
GGTGCCCGGTATCTTGATGAAGAGATTGGGCCGTCCCGCCCTGGCGTGCAGATCCTTTGCCGCGGCGATGGTGGCCTGCGTGTCGTGGGCCAGCAGGGGCGAGACCTCCAGCGACACCCAGCCATCCACACCATTGGTGCGATCGTGGATCGGCCGGAACAGATCCGCGGCTTGCCTGAGATCCTCCATCGCTAGCTCGAAGAACAGCGCCTCGCCCGATCTTCCCGCCTTCACTTTCTGGTGGATGCCGTCGTCATAGTCGGCGCTGTTTTTGATGGCGTGATCGAAGATCGTCGGGTTGGAGGTTAACCCGGTGACCGAGAACTCCTGGATGTAGCGGCGGAGCGTGCCGCTGTTCAGCAGGCCGCGGGTGATGTTGTCGAGCCAGAGGCTCTGGCCCATGTCATGGAGCGATTGTGTGGCTTTCATGTTGTATTCTCCTGTAAACTCAGTCATTCCGAAGCCCCATCGCGCTTTGGATTATGCCAGCAGCCGTCTGGTGCGATCAGGGTATCCGCCTCTTTTGGTCCCCAACTGCCGCGTTTGTAGAGGAGGGTCCGGTGATGGGTTCGCAGCACCGGCTCGACCACCGTCCAGGCGCTTTCAATCGCATCCTCACGCGTGAAGAGCGCGCCGTCGCCAGCCATGGCATCGCCCAGGAGCCGCTCGTAGGGCGATTCCGCTCCCGCCTGTTCTTCGACCAGGTAGAGTTCCCGTTGGTCGCCGACAAACTCCTTGCCGGCGTGCTTGACGCGAGCGGCCAGGGCGACGGCGGAACTGGGCGCGAGCCGGAAGCGCAGATAGTTGGCCCGGCCGGTCACCGGGGCTGAATCAGCGAAAAGCGCCTGGGGCGGATGCTTGAACTCCACCAGCACCTCGTGCGCTGATTCGGCGAGGCATTTACCCGAGCGCAGATACCACGGCACGCCCTGCCAGCGCCAGGAGTCGATGAAGAGCCGCAGGGCGCAGAACGTCTCGACGTCGGAATTCCTAGCCACGTTCGCTTCCTTCCGATAGCCGGCGTACTGGCCACGCACCAGGTCGTCCGGCTTGAGCGGGCGCATGGCCTGGAAGACCTTGGCTTTCTCCACGTGCACGGCGCCAAAGCCTCGGTAGGCCGGCGGCTCCATGGCCAGCAGGGCAACAACCTGGAAGAGGTGGTTCTGCATCACGTCGCGCAGACACCCGGCGGATTCGTAGAACGCGCCGCGCTTGCCCACGCCGAAACTCTCGGACAGGGTGATCTGGACGCTGGCCACGTAATTGCGGTTCCAGATCGGCTCCAGGAATGAATTGGCAAAGCGGAAATAGAGGATGTTCATGATCGCCTCCTTGCCGAGGAAGTGATCGATGCGGAAGATCGAGGCTTCCGGGAAGACCGACCGCGCCACGCGGTTCAGCTCAATCGCCGAGGCCAGGTCGCGGCCGAATGGTTTTTCGACGATGACGCGCGCCTTATCAGCCAGGTCTGCGGCTCCAAGCCCTGTGATTACCGTCGGAAAGAGCGACGGCGGGATGGCAAGATAGTGCGCCGGACGTCGCGAGCGACCCAGCGCCTCTTTGATCTTCGCGAACGTGCTCGCGTCGTTATAGTCCCCGCTCACATAACTGAGCACGGACAGAAGCTGGCGGAAGGCACGCGCGTTGTCGATCCCGCCCGCGTGCTTGATGCTGTCCTTCACGCGATCGCGCAACTGCGCGAGGCTCCAATTTGGGGCCGCGACACCGACGACCGGGACTTTCAGCGCGCCTCGTTTCGCCAGCGCATAGAGCGCCGGGAAGATCTTCTTGTGGGCGAGGTCGCCCGTCACGCCAAAGAGCACCAGCGCATCCGATCGAGTGGGGGTCATGAGCCACCTCCTGCGGGCGAGGAAGACTTTTCCACGTGGCCGCCAAACGCGTAACGCATCGCCGAGAGCACCTTGTCGGCGAAATCTGCCTCGCCGCGCGAGCTGAACCGATCGTAGAGCGCAGCGCTGATCACCGGGGCCGGGGCTGACTCGTCGATGGCCGCCATGATCGTCCAGCGGCCCTCGCCCGAATCCGAAACCCGGCCCTTGAACTTCGCCAGATCCGGGCTGCCCAGGAGTGCGAGTGCGGTCAGGTCCAGCAGCCATGAGGAAACCACGCTGCCCCGGCGCCAGACCTCGGCGATGTCGGCCAGATTCAGGTCGTACTGGTAGTGTTCCGGGTGACGCATGGGGGTGGTCTCGGCATCGGCCGTTCGTTTCTCCTTGCCGGCATTGGCGTGATGGAGGATGTTCAGCCCCTCGGCATAGGCCGCCATGACGCCGTACTCGATCCCGTTGTGGACCATCTTGACGAAGTGGCCCGCGCCGGCCGGCCCGCAGTGCAGGTAGCCGTCTTCTGCGGTGCCGCTTATCTGCTCCCTTCCGGGCGTCCGAGGCGCCGTCTCCATGCCGGGGGCGAGGGCCGCGAAGATCGGGCCGAGACGCCGGACGGCCGCTTCGTCACCGCCGATCATCAGGCAGTAGCCACGCTCCATTCCCCAGACTCCACCGCTGGTTCCGACGTCCACATAGTGAATGCCTTTCGGTTTCAGCTCGGCGTCACGACGGAGGTCATCGTGGTGTTTCGGCGTATTGAAGCCAGGGCCGATCCAGTCCTATCATTTTAGAGGGGCAAGAGTGCCGCTCGCATCGGGGAGAGACAGAATCGGTTCGGCTGAATGCCGCTCGGGAGCGACAAGTGGCCGACAGTTGTTTAGTTCTAGTTACCAAGGAGTCCCGCATGTCCGAACCAGAACCGATTTATCCACCGGCGACCCGAGAACTGGCCGAGCAACGCAAGACCCTGGCCCCCCAAGCTGCCGAGGCGTTCAAAGCCTTCAGTCGGAACGTATTTGCCGAAGGGGCATTGCCCGCCAAGACCATGCAGTTGATCGCCGTCGCGGTGGCGCATGTGACGCAGTGTCCCTACTGCATCCGTGGCCATACGAAGGCGGCGATGCAACACGGTTGGTGTCTCTGAAAGGAGAACTTCATGCTGGATGCCTTTACCGGCGATACCGTTGATGTTCGACTGGACCCGGAATGCGGCCCGTACATCATGATCGAGCCGGCCGAAATTGCGCGTGTCGAAGAGCTGCTGCGGCAACATGGGATTCCCTTCGCACTGGAGGACGGACCCAATGCGCCTAACGGTACCCCGGAAGCGGCAGTCATCGATTTCGGAAAGGGGGCCGATCTGGAGAACATCCAGCGGGTGCTGGATAGCGCGCCATAGCTCGTTCACTTCCCACCCCACCGGCCAAGTCCCGAAAACGAGGTGTGCGTGTTAATGACCGATGCTCCGCCCAATTCGACCATGATCTTCGGCGAGGTGGCTGTCACTGGCGCCGCGAGCGGATCTGCGTTCGTGTGCGTGTGCGCCGCGCCGGTACGGGTTCCGCGCAGGACGATTGGCGAAGACGAGGTGCCCGGTGAGATGGAGAGATTCGACGCCGCGGTTTCCAGAGCTGCGCAGCATCTGCTGGACCTGCAACGGGGGGGCGAGCGGCACGTCGGTAACCATGCCGCCGGCATTTTTGCGGCGCACAGCCTGATTCTACGCGACGTCACGTTGCGCAATGAGATCGGCACGATATGCCTGACGGAGAAGGTCAACGTGGAAGTCGCCACAGAGAAGATCATCGATAAGTGGACGGCGAAATTCGACCGGATGGAAGACCCGCATTTCCGGGCGCGGGCGGCGGACTTTCGTGACATCGGAAATCGGTTGCTCGATATTCTGGCCGGAGGCAGGGGAGGGACGGTTCCGGCTTTACCGGAAGGCAGCATTATCGTTACAGATGAAATCCTGCCCTCCCTGATCACTCAATTGGAACGTAACGTGATTCGGGGCCTGATTCTCGAACGTGGCGGGCAGACCGCGCATGCGATGATTCTGGCGCGTTCCTTGGGCATCCCGGCGCTAATTCAGGTTCCGGATTGCACAACGCGAATCCAGACCGGGGATCGGCTCATTGTGGACGGAGTGGCGGGACGCGTATTCGTCAATCCATCCCCAACGATTGTCCGGGAATACGACAAATTGAGGGAAGGCCTCAAGGCACATCAACATGCCTTGCAAGGCATCATCAAGCTGCCGACCGTGACGCTGGACGGCGTGGAGATCAAACTGCGCGTCAACGCGGGAAAAGTCGCCGACGCGCCGGCAGTCGCCGCGTTGAACGCAGACGGCATCGGCCTGTATCGCACTGAATTCATGTTCATGGCGCAGGACCACTTCCCTTCAGAAGAAGAGCAGTACCAGATGTACCGCGCGGCGGCGGATCGCGTGAAGCCGCACAAAATGGTCATCCGTATCCTGGACCTGGGCAGCGACAAGCGGCTCCCCTATTTCCCGCGCCCGCACGAGGACAATCCATCGCTGGGCCGTCGCGGGATCCGTCTACTGCTGGGACATCCAGACATCCTACGGACGCAACTTCGTGCGATTCTCCGCGTAAGCGCCGCTCATCCCGTGGCCGTTCTTTTCCCCATGATTGGAGACGTGGAAGAACTCCTGGCAGCCAAAACGGCTCTCGAAGACGCAAAAGTTGAACTGGCTGGTGAAGGCCAACCCTTCAACCACCACATTGTGGTGGGAGCTATGATCGAGACTCCCTCCGCCGTCATCCTTGTCCGACACCTCGCGCAGCACGTCGATTTCTTGAGCGTCGGCACCAACGATCTGGTGCAATATCTCCTGACCACCGACCGAACGAGCAGCGAAATGGCATCCTATTATGAACCCCTCCATCCCGCCGTGCTGCAGGCGTTGTCGTCGCTGGCAACCACCGCCCGAGAATGCGGGAAGGGCATTTCGATCTGCGGGGAGATGGCCGGCAATGCCGCTTATACGGCGCTGCTGCTGGGACTGGGGTTCCGAAGCCTCAGCGTAAGCTCCGGAGAGTTCCTGGAAGTCAAGAACGTCATTCGTTCAACCCGCATGGACCGCGCCGAATCACTGGCCACGAAGGTTCTGGCTTCATGCACGGTTGGGGAGATCAAGGCGTGCCTCCACGACGCACGCAGCTCGTGACGCAAATTCCACGCTCGCTACGCTGCTCATGCCACGGCCGCGGAACTGGCCGCGCGGCTCGCGTTCGGAAAGAGAACATTGTTCTCTTTGTGTACGTGTTGGTGCAGGTCGGCCTCAAGCTCGGCCAGGGCGTGCATGGTGGCGCGATAGGTGTTGCACGCCTCAGTCGGCGTGGAGAACCCGTCGGTAAGTTGCCGCATGAGTTGCACCGCGTCGCCGGCGTGCTGGTGCTCGATCTCCATTATGCGAATGGGATTGTCGATGCCGCCGCAGTGCGGTTCGCCGCCGGCCGGCATTTCATCGATCTGTCGGATCCAGGGAAACAGTATTTGCTCTTCCTTGGCCATGTGGGCTTCCATCTCCGACCGGAATCCCGCATAGACCTGCGTCAATTCACCCAGCCGGGGGTTCTTGTCGCTGTGCCGGGCCGCGATCTTCTCGATCATCGGATGCAATCTGGGCAGTTCACGCTTGAGATAGTCGTGGTGCGTCTGCTCGATGTGGTCGGCCAGTTCGCTGAGGCTCATCGTCGAGACGTCGACCACACCGGCGGCCGGGCCGTCCTGGTCGGCATCCAGCAACGCGGCAACGGTCGCGGGATCCAGGCCTTTGGCCTGGCAGGCTTGCTGCAGCGTGCGTTTGCCTCCGCAGCAATAGTCGATTCCGAGCTTTCCGAAGAGCCGGGACAGGCCCGGGCGCTGAGCAACGAGTTGGCCGATAGTCGCAGTCTGAGTGGCAGTCATGATAATACTCCTGAAAAACCAGCTTGGTTCAAGAATGACTCGATCTCGTCAGGTGTCATCTCAATCATGATTCACGACTTCCTCTCCGGTTGAGGTGAATGGCCGTTCACCAGCATGTGCGTCGAGGGTTCCGGCCAACTGCAACAACCAGGCTTCCCATGCGACGGCGTGGCCAGCAATTGGGCAATGGTGGCACCGGCCAGTTGCCGCTCGGCCACGTCGACGGCACTGTCGAGCTGGCGGTGCAGGCAGCAGAGGTTGGTACCGTGCGACTTCAGCCCCAGCGGGCAGGTGTGGATGCGGTGCGAGCCATCGGTCAGGTTGACGATGTCGAGCAGCGTCAATTGCTCGGCGGGCCGGGCGAGGACGAAACCACCGTTCAAGCCGCGCTGCGATGCGAGAATCGACTGACGCACCAGGATCTTGAGGATCTTGGCCAGGTATGCGGGTGGGATTCTCCCGGCTGCGGCGATTTGGTGGATCGTCATCGGCGTCAGCGGATTTCCCGCCAAGCACAGCACGGCTCGCAAGGCATATTCGGCACTCAGTGAGATCATCTCAGTCTCCGATCCGACATTTTATAGATAAGTGGACCTTTATATCTATATTAGACGCGTTATATTGGAAAGTCAAGTGGAGAGTCGTGTCCTCCGAACTGGTGAACTGATGCCCGGGGCATGTGCGGGGTCCGTTCGCGCGGGTCTCGCACTCTCAGGTCCAAAGCCAAAGGTAAATACCTTACGATTCCCCCCCCGAACCTCAGTGCCAGGATTCACGCCGCGCCTCCCCTTGATATGGCGAACCCCCAACGTATTGACACCCAGTTTGCCGATAATCAGTTTGGGCAGGATGCCCGCACAGCGCGAAAGGACTCGCACCATGAATTTCTTCTCTCCGTTTCACCGTGGCGTGCTTGTTCTCACTCTGCTTCTGGCCGCAGGTTGCTCGTCCAGTGGACCGGCCTCCACTGCCCAACCGAGCCCGAAATCTCCGGCCGGGCGCGCCGCACTTGCCGATTCCCTGCTTCGCCAGTCACTGACTGCTCCCGCCATCGAGCAACGCATCGCCGCCATCCTCGCCGCGGCCGACAAGCCCGCCGACGATAACCTCGCTGCGGCCATGCAGGCGATCGATCAAGCCGAGAACGTCGTTACCTATAACCTCGCCAATGCCCGGACGATTGGCTATCGCGCCGCCCAAGTCCAGTTCACGGGCAACCCGGTGTACTCACAGTTCACGCTCAACATGGAACAGGGCGAGTTGGAAAGCACGAATCGCCTGCTTGATGTCGCCATCGAAGGCCAGGGTTTCTTCCGGGTCAAGATCACGCCCGGTGTAAGCGATGGCTACGCCTACACGCGCGCTGGCAACTTCTTCGTGAACAAGGACCAGCAACTGGTGTTGGGAAGGGGCGATGGTTATCGTCTCGACCCCGCAATCACGATACCCCCCACCGCCACGAACGTCACTATCAGCGATGATGGCGTGGTTGACTACCTTGTCCCCGGCCAGGTCAGCCGCCAGCGAGCCGGCACCATCAAGCTGGTCAACTTCGTCAACCCCAACGGGTTGACGCTGCTCGGCGGGAGTATCTACCTGGAGACCGAATCATCCGGCCAAAGCATCACCGCGACTCCGGGCGAGGATGGGCTCGGCACGTTGCAGCAGTCGTATCTCGAAGGCTCCAATGTTGATGCCCGCAAGGAAACACTTCGTCTGGCCCGACTGCGTGAATGGCGACAGGACCTGCAGAGCGCCATCGACATGATCGTCTCCCGCGTCCGTGGAAACACCTCACCCGTCGGTATGTGGCACAATAACCCGAGGGCCATCCCGCGGCTGGACCGATAAGGTACGCCATGTCGGCATCATCAGGCCGCACAGAGCACCTTTGCTGTACCGAGAATCTCCCTCCGGCGGATTGGATTCTTCAAGCCGGTCTTCGACACGAGGTCCACATCTCGGCCGAACATGCCGCAGAGTTCGTCGATCATGTCCGACCAGTCCCACAGGCTCAATCCATGATTCGGCATCAGTTCCACCAGCACGTCCACATCACTGTCCGGCCGGAAATCCTCGCGGAGAATCGAGCCGAACAGCGACAGTTCCCTGACCTTCCGTTTCTCACGGAAGGTGCCGAGCGGAGCCAGCGGAATGTCTGGTTTGTTGCTCACAACCAATCGAATTATACGCGATGCGCGACGCGGCCGGAAAGCACTATTTCTTCCCCGCCAGCCCCGCCTGGAAATGGACCACATCGCCGTCATGGACGATGTACTCCTTGCCTTCAAGGCGCAGCTTGCCGTGGTGCTTGATCTCGTGCTCGGTCTTGAACTGCTGGAGATCGGCGATGGTGTAGACCTCGGCCTTGATGAAACTCTTCTCCAGGTCGGTGTGAATCACACCGGCGGCTACGGGAGCCTTGGCGCCAATGGGGACGGTCCAGGCGCGAATCTCGGGCTCACCGGCCGTGAAGAAACTCTGGAGGCCGAGCAGCTTGTATGCCTCGCTGGCAAGAATCGTCAGGGCCGGCTCGGTCAGGCCCATGCCCTGGAGCATTTCGCCACGGTCGGCCTCGGAAAGTTCGGCGATCTCGGCTTCGAGCTTGCCGCAGATGGGCACGAGCGGGAAACCCATGGCGGCCGCCTTTTCGCGGGCGGCCTTCACGCGGTCGCTCTGGCCGCGGATGTCGTCCTCGCCGACATTGGCCACGACGAGAACCTTCTTGGCCGTGAGCATGCCCATGCTCCTGACGAGTTTCCACTGTTCGGGGGTCACATGCAGATCGCGGATCGGCTTGCCGTCGTTGAGCCGGGCATAGGCTTTCCCCAGTATCTCGGCACGGGCGATGGTCTCCTTGTCGCCGCTCTTGGCGGCACGCTGGGCCTTGTCCAGCGACGTGCCGACCTGTTCGAGGTCGGCCAGGATCAGCTCCGTCTCGATCGTGTCGATGTCGCGGGCCGCGTCGATCGTGTCCTCGGAGTGAATGACCTCGTCATTGTCGAAGCAGCGGGCGACGTGAATGATGGCGTCCATGTCGCGGATGTGGGCGAGAAACTTGTTGCCCAGACCCTGGCCGGAACTGGCGCCGCGCACGAGGCCGGCCACGTCCACCACGTTGATGGTGGCCGGGACGAGCTTCTGGGTTTCGATGAACTGGTTGATGATGTTGAGCCGGCGGTCGGGAATTTTGGCCACGCCGATGTTGGGTTTGGACTGGGCCTTGGAATAGGCCGTGGCCTCGGCGCCGGCGGCGGTGAGGGCGTTGAAGATAGTGGTCTTGCCCACGAGCGGCAGGCCAACGATTCCGACTTGCAGTGCCATATCGAGTGTCCGTTGTCAGGATGTCCGGTTCAGTACCGATTCCCCGCCAACCCACGGCCGGCCTGGGGACTGGTACTATACCCCCGAAACGGGACGGATGCACTGGTCTGTAGCCGCGATGGGTCATCGCGGCGGGTGAACCGTGATCAACGATCACGGCGAGGGACCGCGATCAACAAACCGCGATCAACGATCGCGGCTACAAGCGGTCACCGCCGCACGGCGCCCAGCACCGCGTGCATTCCCTCGTCGTGGCGCAGCACCTTCGCTTCGCCGAAACCGGCGGCCGCGAGATCCTCGCTCAGTTCGGACACCGTGAACGTGCCGCCGGACTGCGTGGCGACGAGCATGTTCACCGCGAACATGGCCCCCGATACCGGCGATATCCGCGATTCCTCCATGAGGATATCGCGGATCAGCACCTGCCCGCCGGGCGGCAAGGCCGCATGGAGCTTGGCAAACAACTCGCGATTCTGCGCCCGCGAGTTCTGGTGGACGATCGCGCTGACCCACGCGAGATCGCAGCCGCCGGGCAGCGGGTCTTTGTAGAAATCGCCGGCCGCCAGCGTCACCCGGCCTGTCAGCCCGACCGCCGACAACCGCTGCTGCGCCTGCGGCATCACCTGTGGCAGATCAAATAGCGTGGCGGAAGCCTGGGAATAGGCACGCAGGAATGCGATGGTCCACGAGCCGGTTGCGCCACCGACATCGAGCAGTCGCCGGAACATCAGCCGCGGGAGATCCGCGACGACGCGGTCGGTCATGGTGCGGGCGATATTGTCCATCGCTTCGACGAACGCGGCATAGTCGGCCGCCTCGCCGCGGATACTCGGTCGTTTTTCGCAGGGTGAGCCCGTCTGCACGACCTTCGCCAGTTCGGACCAGCGGCGCAGGCATGTCGCCTGATGTCGGACCATCGCCAGCACGCTCTGGCGGCCGCTTTCCGTGAGCAAATCGCTCACGCCGTCGACGGCGGCGTACTGATCGTGCCGCTTTGCAAGAAACCCGAGCGCGGCCAGCGAGTCGAGCAGGACTGTCGTGCCACGCAGGTCGGCGTGGAGTTTGTCGGTGATCTGCGAGGCCGTCAGCGGTGCGGCAGCCAGGATGCCGAAGACATCCAATTCCGCCGCGGCCGCCAGCACGCACGCGGGCTGAAAGCCCCTCATCACTTCCAGCACACCGTCGGCCGTCCATTGATTCGCCATGTTCCTGACTCCTGTTTGAATTCTCAACAACGCGACTGCAAAACCACTGGATGATATACTGCTCCAATGGTAACAAATCTGTGGATTGCAGTCATCCTCACTCTTGCGGCCGGTTGTGGGTCATCATACACCCCGCCTTCGCGGGAGGCCGCCGCCCGCGACGAACGTTCGCAGCTTCTGTCGCGCCAGACCAACCAGGCTGATGCCGCCACGACACCGTATCTGGAGCCAATGCGTTATCCCGACAATTGGCCGGATATCTCGGACAGGCGGGATCGATCGGGGCAGTAGACAAAGGAGCAGCACTTTGGATCTGGAACTCGCAGGCAAAGTCGCACTGGTCACCGGCGCCAGCCAGGGCATCGGCCTGGCCATCGCCCAGCGCCTGGCCGATGAAGGCATGGCCCTGGCCGTCAGCGCTCGCAACGAGCCCCGCCTGCGTGAGTTGGCTGCACCCATCGAAGCACGCGGCGGCCGGGCGCTGGTCTATCCGGCCGATCTCCGCCTTCCAGACACACCCGCCGGTTTCGTCGCGGCCGCCATGCAGCGATTCGGCCGGATCGACCTTGTCGTCAACAACGCCGGCGCCACCAAGCGCGGCGACTTCCTCGCACTGACCGAGCAGGACTGGGCCGACGGCTTCGCGCTCAAGTTCTTCGGAGCCGTCCGCCTGACCCGCGCCGCCTGGCCACATCTCGTCGCCGCGCACGGCTGCGTCGTCAACATCTCCGGCGTCGGCGGCCGCACCGGCAGCGCCGAATTCACCATCGGCGGCTCGGTCAACGCGGCCATGCTGAATCTGACCAAAAGCCTCGCCGACCGCGGCGTGGCCGACGGTGTCCGCGTCAACGCCATCAACCCCGGATCGATCATCACCGACCGGCTCACGTTGCGTATCCGCCGCTTCGCGACCGAGAAGGGCATCTCGATGGAAGACGCCGCCAAGCGGCTGCCCCAGGAGATGGGCATCAGGAGATTTGGAACCTGCGCCGAAATCGCCGACGCCGTTGCGTTCCTCGCGAGCAACCGCGCGGCCTACATCCATGGGGCCATCCTCGACATCGATGGCGGACTCACGCGTACGCTGTAGGCCTCATCAGATCAACACAGCCTTGCCGCCGGTAACAAGGTGGATGATGACCAGCGCCACACAGGCGAGCCCGACCAATTTGGTGTTCGGCCGGAGCCTGGTTGCGAAATCTTCGGCAATGATGCCGCGTGCCACCAGCAGGTCGAGGGCGGCCATCAGTCCGGCCGCGGTGATGGCGGCGGTGACGAAGAAGTCGCGATAGATGAAGCTCTTCAACAGCCATAACACGCCCACCAGGGCGCAGCCAACACCAATGAGTCCTAGTTTGTTGTCGTCGAGACTCGTCCGCAGCGCGCCGATCTGTGGAACCGACACGAGTGGCGCAAACTGCGCCTTGAGCAACGCCGCCGACGCGGCGGTCAGTCCAACCAGCAGGATGATCAACCGCCAAAGCATGGACTCTCCGCCGGAAGCGACCGTCGGCATGGCGATGGCAGCCGAAGCCGGCGCCGGCGAGCCTCCGCCCGAGCCTGCGCCGGTGGAACCTCCCTGCGGCGGCAGGACGGCCGCGTTTGCCGACGCGGCCGGATGCCCGGATGACGCCGGCGCGGCCGACGCGGAGCCCTGTCCGCTCAGTACGGCAATCGGACCACAGTACAACCCGATGACCTTCAGGACCGGCGCATCGACGGCGACCTCGACACGGCCCTGGATCTTGGCCTGGCTGCCGTCGTCGGCTTTCAACGTGCCCTCCCGCCGCTGGAACTCGATCAGCCGCCAGCGCACAGGCCAGCACGACACAAATCCTGTTCCGTCGCATTGTGATAACCTCCTGAACTCGACCATATGTGAAACCGCGCCCACCCGGCTCCGTCGTCTATCACCGGCGAGCACCCGCCGTGACTCTACGCACGCAATAAACAGCGAGTCAAAAGACTCTTTGCTCGGGTGGAAGTCGCGTGGATCCGGCCGAAACGGCGGTGGTTTGACCTCGCCCGACGCGCCCGCTAGATTGCACCCGGTTCTACCGGAGACTCATCCATGTCGTTCCTTCGTGGCACCCTGCTCGATCCCGTCTCGGCTACCGAATGCCGCGTCGTTCCCAATACCTTCCTCACCATCGCTGACGACGGCCGGATCTCCGATGTCCAGACCGGCGTGGCCGCTCCGGCCGGTGCCCAGGGCGGTCCTGATTGCTGGATTCTCCCCGGATTCATCGACGCCCACCTCCATCTGCCGCAATGGGACCGCCGCGGCATCGACGGTTTCGGCGTCAAGCAGTGGCAACAGAATGTTGGTTTCCCGGCCGAGGCCCGCCTCAGCGACGCCGCCGTCGCCAAACATCTGGCCGAGGACTTCGCCGCCGGCCTCATCGCCCACGGCACCACCGCCTTCGCCGCTTTCGGCAGCTCGTTCGCCGGCGAAGTCGACCAGTCCTTCGAGGTCTTCGCGCGCCGCGGGCTCCGCGCCATCTACGGCATGACCCTCAATGACATCGGCATGCCCGGTGAACTCATGCAGTTGACCGACGCCGCACTCGACCAGTCCCGCCAACTCTGCTCCAAGTGGCACGGCGCCGAAAACGGCCGATTGCAGTATGCCCTGAGCCCGCGGGCCTCGGTCTGCTGCAGCGAACGCCTCATGCGCGGCACCGCCGCCCTCTCCGACATCCTCAAGTGCTACATCCAGACCCATGTGGCCGAATCGCTCGAAGAACTCGCCGAAGTACACGAGATGTACTCCAGGAACGTGGACGAAGTCGAAGTCTGCGCACGCTCCTGGCCCACGGCGTCTTTCTCGACCGCCAGCAGCGCCGCCAAGTCGCCCGCCACGGCAGCGCCGTCGTCCACTGCCCCACGGGCAATCTCTTCCGCGAAAGCGGCCTGATGGACTATGTCGCCCACCGCGAGGACGGCATCCGCATCGCCCTGGGCAGCAGCGTGGCCGGCGGCCCGGACCCGTTCATGCCCCGCGTGGCCGTTGAAAGCCTCCACACCGCCAAAGCCATCAAAGTCCACACCCTTCCCCGCCGCTCCAGCGAGGTGCCACTTCCGGCCGAGGCCTGGTACATGCTCACCAAAGGCGCCGCCGCCGCGCTCGGCATGGCCGACCGCATCGGCTCGCTCCGCCCCGGTTTCCAGGCCGACTGCCTCGTCGTCCGCCCCGAAAAGTGGATCGCCGACCTGCCCCCCAACCAGCAGATCTCCGCACTTCTGTACACGCTCAGCCCGCAACAGATCGTGGATGTCTTCGTCGCGGGCCGGCGGCTCGCGTAGGGTGGATCAGAGTGGGTCCACGACCCTTTTGGCAAGGAGGACGATGAATTCATCCACTTGATCCAACCCCGTTCATGCCGAAGATTAGCTGAATCGCACAGAGGGTCCGAAATGAGCGAACAACATATGTCAAACACGGGCGATGACGATAGGAGTGCAAACAGTGTACGCGCTACAATAGTGAGTCTAATATCCGAGCTTTCGGCTCTGCACCAGGCACACTGGCGTCAACTACTGGGTCCACATTTGGACATAATGCTTACATCATCAGCCGCTACACTGAAATTCGTCACCAACGTGGACCCACGAGTTCGGCAAGGTGCGTTCGAGCTATTAAGCGATCATTGGAAGCCAGATGTCGATTTAGAAGATGTTTACAAACGAACAGCTCTAACGGACCCCGACCGCGGAGTGCAAAGAGCGTCGCTAAACTGTCTCATCACCCTGCATCGCGGCAGCAAGAAACATGATGTGTGCGAATTCTGCGCCCAGATTGCGAAGGATAATAATATGACTGAGGATATGCGTAGTCTGGCGTATCTCGGATTACTCGAGATTCAACAATCTTCGCTTGCGCTAGACTATGCCGTGGAATACGCCCAGACACATGGCAAAATGCTTCGGAATGTGGACTGGGCAATGGTCGAATCGTTTCTTAATGGAAACGAAGACCCAGGCCGCCAATGACCATCAATAAATCAGCGCTATATCTTGGTGCGGCTCGGAAAAGGGGACACCGGACATTGGGGCTCGCGAAGCAGAGTCACAATCGGTTCTACATACGTCGTCATATCATTGACGCCCGCCGGCCACACCTCGCAGGGCTCCTCGTCCATTTTCCGCGCCGGCCGCCATCCTTAAGCCATAAATCCATTCGATCTGAACCACAGAGGGCACAGAGACGCTCTTGGCCAAGAAAACGGGTCAGGGATATCCCTGACCCGTTTTCCGGTCCCCCGTTTTCCGGTTCGAGCCCTATGCCGATTTGGCCAGCATCCGCCGGATTTGCGGCACCATCTTCACGGGCACTTCGATAAATGTGGTCTTGCGTCTGCGGTGGGCGGCTTCATCTTCGGCAATGGCTTCCGCGTCGGTCTGGCCTTCATAGTGCGCGATCACCTTGCGCACTCGCTTCAGATTCCACCCTTTGGGATATCGGTTCGCGTCTTTCATTGCGGTCTCCGTCGCTGACGGCGTCTGAGGGCTTTCAACTGATTCGCCGAGAGATCATAAGCCGTAATCACGAAAATGCCATCACCGGTTTCGTCTCGTCTGTAAATGACCCGCAAATATCGGCCAGCGCGCGTCTGCCCGATCGCTACGCGAGAGCCCTCCGTGCCGGCCCTGTCCTCCAAAGGACTGTGGAGAACATCCATCACATCCAATTCGCCCACATTGTGATCGTAGATGTGCGGCAGATCCGTCTCGGGATCCTTGAAGAAGCGGATGTCCATGTCGCCGGACATTATCGCCGACCTGCGTCAGATTCCAGAGTCAACGGCGTCACCCTACGGATCTGAAATCCGAACGACCCATGTTTCGAGCTTGGCCATTCGTCATTCATTCGGTTTTCGGGTTTCGGAATTCGTCATTCGCCACAGCCCGCCCTACTTATGCCCCTCCGGCTTCTTCTCCCCGAGATACTTCTTCGCCACCGCCTCGGCCAGGTTCACATCATTGATATTCGCCAGCGTGCATAACCAGGCCACCACATCGGCGAATTCCTCCTCAAGGTTCGCCCGGTCGTCGTTCATCAACGCCGTGGCCAGTTCGCCGAACTCCTCACAGAACCACATGAACGTCTTGGGCGTTCCGCGTTCGCGGTCCACCTTCTCGTAGCGGTCGGAGATGTGCTGCTGAAACGCGGCGATGGTCAACGTCTTTGGGTCCATGGCCGAATCATACCGGCCGCGAGAAAAACGCAAATCGCCGGCCGCGTCTCAACCTAAACCCATTCTTGCCGTATAATGAGGAACTCAGTTATGGCCAACGAAGATCCAGACAAGTCGATCCGTCGCCGCGACTTCTTCCGCCGTGGCCTGCTCGAACTGTTCAAGCACGCCGACAAGGCAATAGAGCCCGTTAAGCGAGTCGCCCAGCAATTCGATGCCTTGGATCGTGGCATCGGCTCGGCGGCAGCGGCCGCGTCCTCCAGCTACCCCGGCTCCAGCTACGCCAGCCCGAGCATGCCCGTCTCGCCCGGCCCGTGGTCGGCGTACTCGACCGAACCCGTCTATGTGCGGCCGCCGGGAGCCCAGCCCGAAGCTCAGTTTGTCGGCGCCTGCTGCCGCTCCCAGCAGTGCGTGAATGTCTGCCCGGTGCAGGCGATCAAGATCGACTACTCGGGCATCTTCATGAACGGCAATCCCTACATCGACATCGACAGCCAGCCGTGCGTCATGTGCCAGGACATCCTCTGCACCCGCAACTGCCCCAGCGGGGCACTCCAGTTCACCGAGGCCGCGGCCGTCAAACTCGGCACGGCCATCTGGAACGAAAGCCTCTGCAAACGCACCACCGGCGACGACTGCCAACTCTGCGTCGAGAAATGTCCGGTCGGCAAGACGGCCATCGAATTCGACGAGCGCCGGGTGGTCGTACACGCGGCCGGATGCACCGGCTGCGGCGTCTGCCAGCACGCCTGTCCCACCTGGCCCAAGGCCGTCAAAGTCTGCCCGCGCGACGAATCACCCGGCAGTTACGCCGCGTGATCCGTCCGATAATCATGGACGACGGATTCATGTCTCAACCACCCCGCTGATTTCCTCGATGTGAATCACAAGGAGTTGTTGCAGTGTTGATCGTTCCGCTCGAGGATGCCAGGCCGGGGATGAAACTGGCAGCGCCGGTATACCACCCCGAGCGCCCGGACCAGGAGTTGCTCCGCGCTCAGTTCGTGCTCGACGAGCCGATAATACGGCGTATGCGGGCGATCGGCATCGAGGTGGTCTTCGTCGACTACCCCTCACTGGAGAGCCTCGACAAGCACCTGGCCCCCTACCTGAGCCCCGCGCGCCAGAAAGTCCTGAAGAACATCCGCCTCGCCATGGCCGCCACACAGCAGGCGACCCGCCCGGCCATCTCCTACCAGGAATACTGCACCAACACGCAAGACCTGATCGACACGCTGCTCACCCAGGGACAGAACCCGATCTATCTGGACCAGATGTCCCGGCACGGACAGGACGCCGTGCAACATGCCGCCGCGGTGGCCCACCTGTCGCTGTTGCTGGGGCTGAAGCTCGAACAGTACCTCGTGGATCAGCGCAACCGCTTGCCGTCGCATCGCGCCAAGGACTGCGTGAACCTCGGCGTGGCCGGCATGCTCCACGACATCGGGATGACACGACTGCCCACCGAGTGTCAACGGTACAGCGAAGCGGATCCCCCGCGGGATCCGGGTCTGCGCGCGCAGTGGGAAACCCACTGCGAACTCGCCCACGACATGCTCAAGAACGATCTGCCCCCCACGGCCGTCGGCGCGGTCTTCCAGCACCACCAGCACTTTGACGGATCGGGGTTTCCCCCGTTGCGAATCGGGAATCTCGACGGCGGGCAGATTCACGTCTTCGCCCGGATACTGCTCGCCGCCAATCTGTACGACCGGCTCGCCCGACCCGCCTCGGGCGGCCCCCGACGGTCGAACCTCGAGATATTCCAGAGCCTTCGGACGCGATACAACTCCTGGGTCGACCCCGTCGTGCTCACCGTGCTCGAACAACTCGCTCCGGTATTCCCGCCCGGCCAGCGGGTCAGGCTCACCGACGGATCCTCGGCCATCGTCATCGAGGGGAACCCCCACGCGCCGGTGAGACCGATCGTGCAGCGGCTCGGCCCGGACAACTGGACTGCGGCCGGCCCGAGACTCGACCTGTCCCAGCCCGGCATGCCCGGCATCGACGCCCCCGGCGTCGAGTCGCTCGCGGCGTGAGCGACCGCCCACGTTCGCTCGCCCGCGATGTATCCAGTGACATGAGCAACCGACCCATACGCCTTGTCTTTTCCCTGGTGGCACTCCTTGCCTGTGCCCCGCTGGTTCGCGCCCAACCCGCATTCCCACCGCCGACACACGTCGGCGACCCGGCCAAACTCGGCCTCGGCATCCAGCGGGCGATGACGCTGCTGACAACCAGCACGCCGGAGCATCGCAATACCGTCCGCGTGCTGTTCTATGGCCAGTCCATCACCGAACAGGACTGGTGGAAGCCGGTCGCCGACGACCTGCGCCGGCGATTCCCCAGCGCCAACCTGATCATCGAGAACCGCGCCCTGGGCGGATACGCCTCGCAGTTGCTGGTCAAATCGGCCGAGACCGATCTGTATCCCTTCCAGCCCGATCTGCTGATCTTCTATGTCTACGGGTCCCACATCGAATACGAGAACATCATCCGCCGGACGCGCGAGCGGACGGCCGCCGATATCGTCATCCAGACCGACCATGTCAACGCTGATGCCAATCTCACCGAACTGACCGACCCGGGACAGATCCCCGGCCCGGATGGGAAGATCTGGAACTCGTTCATGAACTACAAGTTCCTCCCGGAGATGGTCGAGAGGTATCACCTTGGTGTCATCGATCAGCGAAACCTGTGGAAACAATACCTTCAGGAGAACAACCTCCCGGCCAAACAACTGCTGCGCGACGGCGTCCACCTCAACGCCCACGGCAACTACCTCATGGCCGAGCTGGTCAAGTCGTACCTGGTCCGTCGGGCTGAGGCGACCATCGACCCCATGAACTGCGACGTCGTCAAGACGCAGGTTGTCGGCCGGGATATCAGTTGGAACGATGGCCGGCTGACAGTGCCGTTCGACGGCAACCGCGTGGATGTCGTCGTCAGGCCCGGCCCGGCCGGCGGATCGGCGGAAGTCCGCATCGACGGGAAGCGGCCGTCGGAGTTCACGGAACTCTACGGATTCACCCGCGCCCTGGCCAGGCCCGGCGGCAAGTGGCCGCCGGTCATGCTGATATCCGCCGAGAAGACGCCGCTGGTCGAGGAGTGGACCATGCAGGTCGCCCGCGACCCGGCCAGGGAGAAGACGTACACGTTCACGCTCACCGGCTCCAGGACCGGCCCGGATGGACAGGGACGATCGGACCAGCGCTTCGTTTCCAATTCCGGCCGCGTCGTCATCCCCCCCGAGGGTTGGGGCGTGGAGTTCGCGCTCGAAGTCCTCGCCGGCTTCAAGCCGGTCCCGGCGGCCTTCACCGTCAAGTGGCAAACGATCCCGCAGTTCGCCGATACCTTCGCCTCCCCCGGCGCCAAGGCCCCGGCCATCGAGACCACCGTCACCCTGGCCCAGGGACTGGCCAACGGCAAACACACGCTGGAGATCACCGGCGCCGACTCAACCCCAATCGCGGCCATACGAGTCTATCGTCCCCCGCTTCAGCCTGCGACGCCATCAACGACCCAGCCGAAATAGGCGCCATCCGGCCTCAGTACGGAGACTCCCATGAAAACCCCGAATCCTCTCCCGCGTCTCATCCTTGCCGCCCTCTTCTGCATCGCGGCCGCCGCGCCGTCCGTCACCTGGGACAAGGCCAACCAGGCCGGGCTCGAGGCGCTGCGGGCGGGGCATCAGGCGGAAGCTGAGAAGCAATTGGCCGCGGCACTCAAGGAGGCCGAGACCTTCGGGCCGGCCGATGCCCGGCTGGGCACGAGCCTCAACAACCTCGCCTCGCTCTACGACACGCAGGCCAGGTACGACCAGGCCGAGCCGCTTTACAAGCGGGCGCTGGCCATCCGTGAGAAGACGCTCGGGGCCGAACATGCCGAGGTGGCCGTCACGCTGAACAACCTCGCCGATCTCTATCGCGTGCAGGGGAAGTTCAACCTGGCCGAGCCCCTGTACAAGCGGGCGCTGGCGATCAAGGAAAAGGCGCTGGGGCCGGAACATGCGAATCTGGCCACGACGCTCAGCAATCTCGCCGAGCTTTACCGGGCGCAGGAGAAGCACGACCTGGCCGAGCCGCTCTACAAACGGGCGCTGGCCATCACCGAAAAGGCCCTCGGCTCCGACAGCCCGGCCATTGCCCTGTGTGCCGACAATCTGGCATCGCTCTATTTCACCCAGGAAAAGTATGACCTGGCCGAACCGCTCTACAAGCGGGCCTTGGCGATCACGGAAAAGTCGCTCGGCGCGGAGCACGCCAACACCGGTATTCTCGTCGGCAGCCTGGGCGATCTGTATCGGGCGCAGGGCAAGTACGAACTGGCCGCGCCGCTCTACAAGCGGGCGATGGTGATCGCGGAAGCCACGCTGGGCCAGGACAACCCCGATCTGGCCCCCAGGCTGAACAACCTCGCGGTGACGTACAAGGCACTGAAGAAGTACGACCTGGCCGAGCCGCTCTACAGGCGGGCGCTGGCGATCACGGAGAAGGCGTTGGGCGCCGAGAATCGAGGCGTGGCCACGGCCCTGAACAATCTCGCCATGCTCTACCAGGCACAGGCAAAATACGACCTGGCCGAGCCGCTGCACAAACGGGCGCTGGCGATCAAGGAGAAGACGCTCGGGCCGGATCATCCGAGCGTGGCGACGAGCCTGGAGAACTACGCGGAGTTGCTGAAGGCGACCAGGCGGCCGGCCGAAGCAGCGGCCATGCTGAAGCGGGCGGAGGCGATCCGGGTGAAGAAGTGATCAAACGCCCTCTCTACACGATGCCGTGTATCCGTCGCCTGTGCCTCTCCATTTGTGAGTTCTTGACCAACGAGCCGCACTCAGCGCACCGGGTCATGTCCCCGACAACCATGGCCGCCGTCCCATGAGCGGCATGGCGGTGGGTCTGCACCGCCTCATCCGTTCTGAACGCCTTGCCGCACTCGGGGCAGGCCAGCGGCTGCGGCCCGGAAGCACCCTTCATTGCGGCCGAAACCGCCGGCGCGCTGCGGTTCCGGTGTACCTTGGCCACATCGATCTTCTTGCCCCGCAGTGCGATTCCGCTTCTGTCGGGCCTCTTCCGTTCCTGCATCCGAAACCTCCGTGGAGTCAGAACATCGCCCGCGGACCTGCGTTCGTCGCCGTTGACGCCCCGCCGGCCCGGGTCGTGACTTTGCAGCATACCAGAGGCCGCAAGCCGAGCACAACCACGTCGTGGCCGTCCGCAGGGGCCATGCCAAGTCTTCGCATTGTGTGCTGCCGGTGCCCTCACGGGCGGGTCCGTCCCTCGGTGTTCCGCCAGCGAGTCTACTGGCGGCATTTCCAGCGGCCAAATGCGTTGTTTACCACCTTGGCCACCTGCTCCAGTGTTCGCGCCACCTCTGCCTGCATCTCCGTTACGAACTGTTGCTTGTCCATCGTCAATAGCCGACCCATGGCTGTCTCCTGGTTTGAAAACCGGCCGGATCCTCCGGCCGAAACGCTATAGTATGCCATCTCCCGGAGATCCGGGCACATCCCTTTGCGCGCCTGCGCACCCGCCCCGTGAAACCGCGGCCAGCATCGGATAGAATCCCCGCCCTTATCGGGTCTTCGAACCGAGGCGTGCGACGGAAGTCCGTAAGTTAATGAGTCCGGCAAAGGGCAGAATGAACGGCAATATGGGAAAATCGAGCGGTCCAGTCGTCTGTGATCTGTGCGGGCAACCGGCCAAGGTGGTCGGACCATTCATCGAGATGGCTCCCCGGCCGCCCAAATCCGAGGTGCATCTCGTCTGCGGGCAGTGCCTTCAGTTGGGCTTGAGCGTCGTCCAGGCCGACCAGGCGCGGAAACCGGAAAAACCTCAGACGCTGCGCGTGCCCTGCCCGCAGGAACTGGTCGAGCACCTCGACCGCTACGTGATCGGCCAGGAAGCCGCGAAGATGACCATGGCCGTCGCCGTCGTGAATCACTACAAGCGGTTGACGGCGCTGGCCGAGCCGACGGACGGACCGTTCCGCGACGTCGAACTCTCCAAGAGCAATATCCTCATGGTCGGCCCGACGGGCTGCGGCAAGACGCTCATCGCCGACACGCTGGCCAGAACGCTGGACGTTCCATTCGCCGTGGGTGATGCCACCAGCCTCACGCAGGCCGGGTATGTCGGCGAGGACGTCGAGTCTCTGCTGCTGCGGCTGATCATGGCGGCCGACGGCAACGTCGCGGCCGCCGAGCGCGGCATCGTCTACATCGACGAGATCGACAAGATCGCCGCCAGCCGCGGCAACGTGTCGATCACCCGCGACGTGGGCGGCGAAGGCGTGCAGCAGGCGCTGTTGAAGATGCTTGAAGGAACGGTCGCCAATGTCCCGCAGGCGGGCGGGCGAAAACACCCCGAGCAGCAGTACATCCAGGTCAATACCTCCAACATCCTCTTCATCTGCGGTGGAGCTTTCATCGGACTGGATGAAACCATCGGCCGGCGCATCGGAAAACGGCAGATCGGCTTCGGATCTGAAGCCACGGCGGAGGACGCCGAGCAGTCCAGGGACGACCTGCTGGCGCAGGTGACGCCGCACGACCTGCACGAGTACGGCATGATCCCCGAGTTCATCGGCCGGTTGCCGGTCGTGGTGACCATCAGCCACCTGACCGAAGACCAGCTCGTGGACATCCTGCTCAAGCCCCGGCACGCACTGATCCGGCAGTACCAGAAGCTCTTCCACATGGACGGCGTGGACCTCCAGTTCACCGACGCAGCCATCCGCGCCATTGCCGCCAAAGCGCACAAACACGGCTCGGGCGCACGCGGCCTGCGCAGCGTTGTCGAGCAGATCATGATCCCGATCAACTACCGGATCGCGGACATCAAGCCCGTGGGCAAGCTGACTATCGACGAAGAGGCCATCGCCGCCGATGGCAAGGCCGACATCGGCCGGCTGATCGAACGGTCAAAGGCGAAGGCCTGAACACAGGTATCGCCCTCAGCCCTGGTCCGTGGATGCGGCGCGCCGTAGCCTGGCGCCGGGTATCTTGGAGTGGAGTGGAGCGGCGATCTCGACGCCGCTTTCCCATCAGCGTCACAACCTCGTAATGGCAACAGGGACATTACGCAGCGGCCAATCGGCGGCCACGCCCCGGCCGAGATCATTGATGCCAATGAGGATGCTGAGAACGACAAGAACATCAAGCGGATCAAAGCGACCATATGCATCTATCTGGCAGTCGATCGGATTCAGTGTTTTGCCGCAAGTACGAGAAACCCTGCATGGTCGCTCACTATCTCGCCGCATTTGATCAACCGCTCGATGGCCCCGTCAATCTGAGTCTGCAACTGGGTTCCCCGCCGCCGGAAGCCCATCGCACTGATGGCACTGGCCGCCAGTGAGTCTTTCCCAAGGCCAAACTCCTTTTCCAGGACGAGCCTGACGGCCGCGTCATATTCCTCGGGCGCGATCAGCTCCGGCTTGACCACCGGGCATCCATTTCCGCGATACCGGACACGGATTTGCGTGTCACGCTTCTGCCACAGGAACTCTCCAACGCGCCTGATCTGTCCCCAGGTGGCTGCCGCCCGTATGGCTCTATCGCAGGCCTCACGTGATCGGATTGAAGTGCGGGTCGAGAACATCTCGGCCACCACGCGCACAATCTCTTCTGCGTGGACCGGCCCTTCCATGTTCACCAGTTCCACGATCATGTCGGCCAGCTTTGCGGTTGGCATTGACAACAGCCTGGCCTGGTCGCCGCGGCGGCGGATGGGCAGGCGTTCATATTCAACGACTCCGTCAGCCATCGGCTGGTCGTCGCTCTCGCTCATGGCCGGCCCTGACGCCTGGATTGGCTGAACGGGCGGGGCTGGCGGGACATCACTGACCCGGGGCGTGGGTGCGGCCGGTGGCGCCTCGGGTGTGGTAAAGCGACTGGGATCCCGGCGTAAGACCTCGAGCCGATTCAGCAGCTTGTCTAAAACGAACTGGGGCCGATGGAACCAGTCGGTGGACCAGATACGGTGGATCTTCCAGCCAAGTCCCTCGAGAACCTCCTGCCGCAGGCGGTCGCGGTCGCGAGCTGTCGGCGAACTGTGGTAGGTGGCGCCGTCACACTCGATGCCCAGAAGGTAGCGGCCCGGCCGCTCCGGATCGACCACCGCGAGATCTACTGCGAAGCCGGCACATCCGATCTGCGCGTGGGTATCCCAACCCCGGTCCCGGAGTGCCCGACACACCTGCGCTTCGAACTCGGAGTCGTGGTCACCTCCCGGCGCCGCTGCATTTATCATCTGCCCACGTTCGGCCAGGTACAGGTACTCTTTCAGCGCCACCACCCCCAACGGCGTGGCGGCCGCAAGCTGCAGGTCATCGGCGCGGAAGGAACTGAAGACCACGCAACGCCGGCGGGCGCGGGTTACCAGGACATTCAGCCGCCGCCATCCGCCATCCCGATTGAGCGCCCCAAAGTTCGAGGAAATCGGCCGGCCGGTGCCATCCGGGCCATAGCCGACGCTGAGAAAAATCACGTCTCGCTCGTCGCCCTGAATGCTCTCGAGATTCTTGACGAAGAAGGGCTCTTTCGCCTCGTCATCGAGAAACTCCTCAACCGCCTCGCCGGGCGACTCGCGGCGCAGCCGCTCGATTTCATCCTGAATTGCCTGCTGCTGCGGTGCGTTGAGAGTGCCGACGCCCAGCGAAAGTCCGGGGTGAGTTCGAGCGTGGTCGATCACGGCCAGGGCCACCGTGGCGGCTTCAACCGGATTGTAGCGGCCGGCTCCACGCTTGTAGATCGCGGATTCCACAAATCGAAACGACACGCCCGTCTCGCTGCAATCGGTGTGAGGACTGGGGAAGACGCGGAGGCGGCCATCATAGAACTTCTCGTTCGAGAACTGAATCAGGCTGGCGTGACGGCTCCGGTAGTGCCAGCGCAGGCTGCTGCGATTGGCGAACCGGACAACTCCGAGCGAAAGCACGCTCTCCAAGTCGGCGACACGAACGTCAGCCACCGCCTCATCTTCGTTTGCTTCTTCGGCGTCGGCCTTAACAAAGAAGTTCGTGGGCGGCAACTGGTTTTCGTCCCCAACAAGCAACACCTGCCGGCCGCGGGCAATGGCGCCATAAGCATCGGCGGGCTCAATCTGGCTTGCTTCGTCGAAGATGACGACGTCGAACTCGATGCAGCCGGGTGCAAGGTACTGGGCTACCGACAACGGGCTCATCATGAAGCACGGCTTGATCAACTGGATCACGTCGCCCACGGATGAGAGCAACTTGCGAAGCGGCATGTGCCGGGCTTTCTTGCGGATCTCGGCCTGCAAGATTCCCAGTTTTGATTGCTTGTGGGCCATATGGCCGATGTTGGGACGAGCCTGGGCGATCAGTGCCCGGAGCCTGTCCTTGCTAGCCGTGAGCCAATTGCGGTCAAGCGTGCCAAATCGCTTAACACTCGCATCGTGCTCGTCGCCGCGGAAGTTGAGAAGCGTCGGGCGTTCGGCCATCGCCCGGTCGATCCACAGCCGGTAGAAATGACGTTTGAAGGTGGCGGCCAGTCGGCCGCGCGCGGGCAAGCCCTCTTTGGAACAGGCCCAACGGATGAATGATTCCAGCGGCCCCCGGCTGCATTGGGAAACGAGCGCCCGTAGATCAAGCCAATCCTGTAGTCGTTCAATCGTGGCCGGAAGTGCCGACAGCCGCTCGCATATTCCGGCGAGTTGCACTTGCTTGAAGTCACTGCCAAGCCACGCTTCCCCGGTGCTGGCGATTGTCTCGAGCCATTGCTTCCAGAAAGCGTTCAGCCGCGTGAGCGATTCCTGGAGTTCGGAGACGAGGTTGCCCAGCGCCGCCCGGTCGTCGCTCTCCACGGCCTTCCGCGCGACTGACGAAGGGATCGACTCCTTGAGAACCAGTTGCCGGATGGCCACGGCGGCCTCGGCGTAGCGTCTTAGAAGCGTCCAGTCGCTGTCGGGTCCGGTCCAGTACGTTTCAAACAGATTGGAGAAGCTCGATGCCTCCTCCTCGATCTTCCGGCGCAGGTCAGCGCTGCTGATCAATTGCTGGAGGAGCACGAGTTGCTGCTCAATCGGCGGCAATTCCGGCGCGAGCAGATTCGCCTTCAAAAGACGGCCATCGCTGTACCAGGACGGTCTGAGAAAACGAAGCAATGATGCCTTGTGTGCATCGCGGCGGCCCAACATATCACGCCACTGAACCTGCTCCGCCTCGTCCTTGGCCAGCTTCTTCCATTGTTCTTTCCGCTTCTGCCGGTCCATGCCCAGGGTGAGCCACCGGTGCAGAGCCGGGCTGAGGCCATTCCAGCGGCTGTCCGCCAGATTGGCCGCCGAAAGCCGGGGAGCTTCGAGCAGAAGGCGTGCATCAGCCAGTGCTTGCTCGACCTGTGCGAGCGTCATGCATGGCTTGGCGCCCAGTTCCGCAACCAGCGATGCAGCACGCGACAGGCAGGCTTGGATGGCCTCGGTCAGTTGCCTGCTGCCGGCGATGATCTGCTGGCGTGTCTCCAGCCCCGGGCGCACCGGCCCGACGCCGCGCCAGGGGTGCTGCGTTTCATCGCCTGCCTGAGCCAGCCGGCGCTCGAGCGTATTCAACTGATCGTCAGCTCCCGCCAACTGCTCCGGCGACCATTCGAGAGGATTGGGAATCTGGCAAATCGCCTCGGCCTCGCCCGCCAGCACGGTTGCGCGGGAGATGGCGATAAATGGAGAAATTCCCAAGCGGCCAAGCGGTGCGTGCAAGTGGCGGGCGTAGTCGTTGAGGTTCCGCCGCGCTCGCTCCAGTTCCAACGCTTGAAAACTACTCGCCCGCGGAGCAGGATCGTTCTTTTCCAGAACGCGCCGCAGCTCCTGGAGGATTGCCTTCCTGCTGGCTTTGCGGCTGTGCATTTCCAGAACAAAATCCCCAAGTCCACAATCGGTCAGGCGACGTCTGACGACTTCCAACGCCGCGGATTTCTCGGCCACGAACAGAACAGATTTCCCCGCCGACAAGCACTCGGCGATAATGTTGGTGATGGTCTGCGACTTGCCCGTCCCGGGCGGCCCGTCGACCACCATGCTCAGGCCCTTCTTGGCCGCCAGGATCACCGCCTGCTGGCTGGAATCCGCATCCATCACCTGGTAACACTGATCGGGAGACACGGTGTCATCCAGCGTGGCCGGATCAGGGATGCCGTCACTCGGTTTTTCGGGTTCGGCATCCACGCCGGTCAGTTGGCGGATCAAAGGATGTGCCGTGAGTTTCTTGTCCGCGGGCCAGTTCTTCTCATCCAAGTCGAGGTACATCAGCAGTTTGGAAAAGCTGAACAGCCCAAGGTGTATTTCAGGGACAAACCGCCACCCGTTGATGGCCTGGATCTTGTTCCGAACCTCCTGAAGATAGTCGCCGAGTTCCGACTCGCCTTCGGGGTCAAAGTCCGGAAACGCGCAGCCAAATTGCCGCTGGCACAGTTCCACGAGACACGGGTTCACGCGAATGTCATCGTCGAACTGATGGACGAAGTACCGGCTATGCACGCTCTTGCGCTGCAACTCGACAGGTACGAACAGCACGGGAGCCCGGCAGACCGGCCCATGGCCGCCCGCCTCCTGCCATTCGACCATGCCCAAAGTCAGGTACAGGATGTTGTATCCCTGTTCCGCCAAAGAACTGCTGGCTTCGCGCGCCAGGTGGACCAGCCGGGTCTGGAGCTTCTCGCCGGAAAGAGCTGTCTGGAGAAAGAGATCGACATGGCGGCTGGCCGGCGCAGTGTCCGCGGCAATCGGCGCGAGCGGAAGCTGCGGTTCCGGCGCGTCCGTAGCGGGTTCCACCTCGCCACCGCCTGGTGCGTCTTCGCCGGCGATCGTCTGCCGGATTTCCTCAGGTGCTTCTTCAAGGGCCAGAAACTGCATCGCCTCACCCTCGTTGACAAGCAGTCTGAAGACCTCCTCGGCGATCTCGTCGACAATACGCAGCGTGCGCTGGCCCTTATCGCGGTGGTTGAGAAGTCGGCTTCCCCGCGTGAGATCGAGCAGTTGACGTCTGGTTTCTTCGAGCTTGGCTTCGATCAAATGTGATTCCTCCTGCATGCCGTGACACATGGGATTGGTGTCCGGCCCAACGCTCTGCAGTCGTCATCGACGGTTTCGACTCATACCCTACTCTACCGCGCAGAGAGGGCGATACCACATGCCGGTTCGGAGTGCCGGTTCGGAGTTCACGCTTGGGGGTGTCTTCTGACCGTCACCGCGAGAAGGCACGCCAAGGCGTCAACTCCGAACGCGGGAAAACTCGCCGCGAGGCACTTAACACCGCACCCGTTCCCGCGTACAAGATACGGCAGTTCGGGCCTGTCGTGATCCGTATGTGTGTCAGCCAAAAGGAGCCGTTGTGTCCCAAGTCCCTTCCCAGCCCGTCAGTGTGCCGGCCGATCGTGAAGCACAGTTCATCGAACGCTTCGGCCAGGTCAAGACCATGCTCCTCCAGGAGCTGCACAAGGTCATCATCGGCCAGGACGAAGTGATCGAACTGCTGCTGTCGGCCATTTTTGCCCGCGGACACTGTCTGCTGGTGGGCGTGCCGGGGCTGGCCAAGACGCTGCTCATCGCAACGCTGGCGCGAGTGCTGAAGCTGGAGTTCAACCGCATCCAGTTCACGCCGGACCTGATGCCGGCCGACATCACGGGCACCGACATCCTGGAAGAAGACAAGGAGACCGGCAAGCGCCAATTCCGCTTCGTCAAGGGGCCGGTGTTCGCCAACATCATTCTGGCCGACGAAATCAACCGCACGCCGCCCAAGACGCAGGCCGCCCTGCTCCAGGCGATGCAGGAATATCACGTCACGGCCGGCGGCAAGACTTATTCGCTGGACCTCCCCTTCTTCGTGCTGGCCACGCAGAACCCGATCGAGCAGGAAGGCACGTACCCACTACCCGAAGCGCAGCTCGACCGCTTCATGTTCATGGTCAACATCGGCTATCCCAGCCGCAAGGAAGAACGGCAGATTGTCCGGCGGACCACCATGGATCTGGACGCTGAGCCGGAATCGGTGCTGTCGGCGGCCGACATCCTGCACGTGCAGAGAATTCTCCGCAAGCTGCCGGTCAGCGATCACATCGTGGATTACGCGGTCAGCCTGGCACGGGCGACACGTCCCAAGGAACGGAACGTGCCCGCGTTCATCACCGAGTGGCTGAGTTGGGGCGCGGGACCGCGTGCGGCACAGTATCTCGTGCTGGGTGCCAAGGCCCATGCGTTGCTGAACGGACGCCTGAACGTTAGTTGCGACGATGTCCGGGCGGTGGCCAAGCCGGTGCTGCGGCATCGCATCTTCACGAACTTCAACGCGGACGCCGAGGGCGTCGGACCCGACCAGGTGATCGAGAAGCTGATCCAGGTCGTGCCGGAAGCCGGGGCGGCGGAACACGCCCAGGCGGCGGCCCAGCCGGAAGCGGCGGCGTCGTAACCGCGATCAATGGGATTGAGGCACGAAGTGGAATGGAGAATCGGCGTGGCCAACAAAGTGCGAAACGCTTACTACCCGGCGACGAAGGGATGCACGTGGTGCTGCAAACAGACGTCACGCCGGGTCGTAGCCGCTGCCACCCCAGGGATGGCAACGGCAAATGCGTTTAAGCGCCCGCCAGGCTCCGTGCCAAGGGCCGTATTTGGCGATGGCATCCAGCGCATATTGCGAGCAGGTGGGCTGAAACCGGCACTGGCGGCCGATGATCGGACTCAGCGTGACGCGGTAGAGCAGGATAAGGAAGATGAACACGCGGGCCATGCTCAGCCCCCCTGCTGTTTCAGTTGCCATGCCTGATGCAGTTTGAGCATGACGTAGACCATGATCTTCCCGTACTCCGGCAGAATCAGCGGCTCATGGGGGCGGACAATCAG
This sequence comes from Tepidisphaeraceae bacterium, assembly GCA_049514055.1. Lineage (GTDB taxonomy): Bacteria > Planctomycetota > Phycisphaerae > Tepidisphaerales > Tepidisphaeraceae > JANYKD01. The sequence goes on from JBEKVL010000001.1 coordinate 29,373, forward strand.
GACAAGATCGTAGCCGGCCGGCAGATCGTGCTGGTGAAGACGGAATGCCTCGCGGAGCAGCCGCTTGATGCGGTTGCGAACGGCCGCGCAGCCGACCCGGCGGGAAACCGAGAGACCCAGGCGCGGATGTGGCAGGCCGTTGGGCCGCGCGAACGCGAGGATCGGCCCGCGCGGAACCTTGACTCCCGCGTCAAAGACCCTGTCGAAATGCGCGCCGCCGCCGAGCCGGCGGGAGCGGGGAAACGTGCAGCGGGGCTGGGGGGGCTGGGACATGGGTTACTCGACGCCGTCCGGGGTCGAAAGAGGAATGTCACTCCGCCAGGGCCGGGTGAAGTCACACTGGCCACGAGGAACGCCGAGCACGGCGAAGTCGATCTCGGAATTAATTTCCGCGCCGACCAGGAGGACAAGGGAGTCAATGTAAAAAAACAGAAGTAATATGGCCACGCCGCCGACGGTTCCGTAGGTTTCGTTATATTTTCCGAAACGGTCAACGTAAAGCCGGAAGACCAACCCCAGCAGGAGCCAGACCGCCACGCAGAAGACCGCCCCGGGCGAGACGTACACGCGTTTCTGCCGGATGGACGGGCCATAGTGGTACAGCAGGTGGAGCACTGCGAACATCAGTAGCAATCCGAGCGGATAACGGACGGCTTTCCAGAACAGGAAGATCGGCGCCGACACCAGCGTGCTGCCGTGCCGCTCGATCCAATGGATGGCCACGGTGCCAACGGGAATGACGAGCAGCAGCGAGAGAATGAGAAAACTGACGAGAAGCGTCAGCAGAATTGCCAGCGGGCGCTGCTTGTAAAATGGGCGGCCCTCCGGAAGATCGTAGCAGCGCTCGATGGCCGAGATGGTCGTGTTGATCCCGCCGGAAGCGCTCAAGAGAGTGAGCACGAGGCCGACGGAAAGCAGAGCGTGCTGGGGTCGCGAGAGGAGACTGGTGACGTTCTGCCAGACCGTGTCGCCCAACTGCCTGGGGACCACATCGTTGTAGACCCAGCGTGTCATCTCACTGATCACCGCGTCTTTCGCAGCGTCGGGAAGATACGGCAAGAGGCTCAGGAGGAAGATAAGGAACGGGAATATGGCAAAGAGCCATGAGTAGGCCAGGGCGGACGCCAGCATGACGATATTGTCATCTGACGTTTCCCTGGCGATCGACCTCAGCAACGGGAGCAGTCCAACCTTGCGGACTGCGATCGGGATGTCGAGAAGGCTTGCCATGGTGTCCTGATGGTATCATCCTCCTGGCGGCGAAGCACGCAAGGGCGGCGTAGTCAGTTATCGGTTCCGACCGACGACCGTTTGCCTGTTCACCGGCGTTAAATCCGGCAAACCTTGACTTTCGAACCGCGATGGCACCCGGAATACCGGAGTTTAATTGATGTTGCGACTTGGGCAAACTGATCTGCGAATTGTAAAGATAGGGCTGAGGTTTGCCCATGTTGACACACAACAAAAGACTCGGGTTCACGCTGGTTGAGATCCTGATCGTCGTGGTGATCCTGGGAATCCTGGCGGCCATCGTCATGCCCCAGTTCAGCAATGCCACGACCGACACGAAGAAGGCCGCGTTGTCGGACCAACTTCACAATCTCCGCATCCAAGTTCAGCTGTATACGCTGCAACATGGCGATCAAAGCCCAAACATTACCGGTTCGTCATGGGACGATCTGGTAGCGGCTACGACGTACCAGGGAAACCCGCGCGGGCCGTATTTGCCGTCGATCCCCAAGAACCCGCTTAACAGTTTCTCAAACGTCACGGTTCTGGAGAGTGATCCGCAATGGGGAGATCCGGTGGCGGGGACGGATGTCGGATTCGTGTACAACCCGCGGAGCGGCGTGGTATGGGGCACGAACAAGGCTGGGACCAAGGTCTACAACGAAGCGGACCCGAACGATCCGTCGAACAACTGACTCAAGGGTCCCCCATGCCGACCCGATGGATAGGCCGTGGTCAGAATTGGTGCCTTGGTTCTTATGGGACACACCCGAACGCCTAGATGTGTAGGACAGAACGAGTCAAAAACAACCTGCACTTCCCATATTGCCCATATTACCAGACGGTTCAATAAAGTGCGATTCCAGTCCCCTCACGGGAAAGACGACGCGCAATTCACGACACAATTGACGAGTATCTCGTTGCTTTCCGAGCGAACGAGAGTTATATTCGTGAGTGTTGTAAGATGCAGTTGTTTAGGATGGGCACATCGAAGGTTACGAGGGCTTGGCGGTACGGGTTGCATGACCCGTCCCTGCAAGCGAGAGCATCCTTGGCATCTTTAACCGAGTAGGGCGTCCGCGGATGCGAGTCCGAATGGAATTCGGGTCGTGCTGCGGAAGTCGGATTGAGCGGATGAGGTGATGTCGCGAATCCCTTTCCCGTTCTACAAACATGAGAGGGCTCCACAAATGGCCAAGTGGAGAGTGCCTCAAAAACTCAGGTCAGTTCCTTCCACGACGGCGGACAGTCCGCGTCCGTGGTTTCTTCTTTTTGACAAACCGGTAGTCGGAACCTCGGTCGATCGCGGGTGCGCGGTTGGCGCGGGGTCTATGTGTTCGCATTTTGTTAGCAACCATTAGCTAATTGCAGGAAACGATCGCCTTTTCAGGAGAGTCACCAATGTCTAAGAGCATCCAGAGCATCGCCAGGAGCGCTAACATGAGTACCCAATCCCGTAAGAACCTTCGCAGGAAGGCCTGGAAACTCGCCGCCGCGGTGGCAGGCGTCGGGATGCTGCTGTCCGCGCCGGCCAAGGCCGGAAATGTCTACTGGACGGGAGCAGTCGACTCCAACTGGAACACCCTCACCGCACCCACCAACTGGAGTACCGGTGCGCTGCCTGGCAGTGGGGACAATGCAATTTTCGATCCGACCGCGCAGCCGTTCAGCACTTCCACTGTCTATCTCCCAGACCAGTCTAGCTCGACGCCGGCCGCCACGACGGTCAACTCCCTGCAGTTCCTCTCAGCCGGCTCCTCCAATCTGAGTTTCTACTCCAACTACAACTTCAACTCGAACACTCCCTATACGCTGAACCTGGCCGGCAGCGACGGCGCCGGCAACGCGTTCGTGAACCAATGGACGAGCGGGATCTCGATCGATTCCGCCATTGCGCTGAACATCGCCACCGGCAACTTCGCCAACACCGGGTCACTGAACCTGTATGGGGCGCTGACCTTCAACGGCGCCTCGACCAGCGCGCTGACGAACACCGCGGCCGGACACCTCTACACGAACGGCCCGATTACATTCGTCAATGGCGGCTCGATCACGGATTCATCAACAAACGGCAGCAGTTTCGGCGGCACCGTGTCGTTCGGAACGGGAGCGGGATCGATCGCGCACACAGGCAACGCATCCGTGTCTTTCAATGGCGTGATCACGATGGCCAATGGCGGCTCGATCACCAACGGCGTGCCGGCCCTGACCGACAGCGGCTATCTTTCCCTGAGCGGCGCCACACTCTCGAACGTCAACATCACGAACAACAGCACAAGCATGCTCGCGTTCAACGGCCCGGTGACGGCCAGCGGCGGCGGCACGATCACCAAAGCCGGCACCGGCGACCTGGCTTTCAACAGTCCCCTGACGATGGTGGATGGCGGGACGATCCGGAACAACAGCGCCGTTGGCAGCGGCCATCTCACCATCAACAACCTCATCATCCCAAGTGCGGCGACGGCCCTGCCGACCCTCACGGGCGCGATCGCGCTCAACACGCTCGAGAACGACAGCGCCAGCCTGATGATGACCCTCGGCGCCGCGACGATTCTCGACAATTCTTCGTTGACCGTGCAGGGCAGCGGCAACACCACGATCAGCGTCACCACGCCCAGCACCAGTACGGCACTGAACAGCCTGACCAAGGACGGCTCGGGCGTGCTGACTCTGACCAACCTCGGCTATACCGCCCTGAGCAGCCAGGCGGTGGCCTTGACCATCAGAAGCGGTGAAGTCCAACTCTCCACGTTTGACGTCCTCGGCAATGCCGGCACCCGGTCACTTGTGGCCATGGGCGACAACGGCCTTGCCATGTTGACCTTCACGGGTGTAGGCGTCAATACAAGCATCCCCCTCAGCAGTATCGGTGGCAGTACCACCCCCGCGTCGCAAGCGGTGTTCAACATTCAAGCCGCCTCGACGACGATTACGCTCACGGGTGCCGGCATCGGGGGCGGCCCTGGCTCGAACGGGGCGGTAACCGCCCTGGATGCCATCGCCAGCGTGGGCGCCGGCACGCTTGTCCTGAACGACCCGACCCTGGTGGGTCCTCTGCCGGCCGCCGGCGCGCTCAACACGTTCAGGGGCAACGTCCGCCTGGACAGCGGTGTGGTGATCGCGCCGTCGCTGAAGAGCCTGGGCAACGGATACAACACGACGGTCTTCAACGGCGGCACGCTGCGCCTGCCGGACTACATCGATCCCACGACGTTGCGGCACTACGGGTTTGACCCTGGCAACGGCGGCAACGCGGCTCAGGGCTCGTCTCCGGATTACACGAATGCGACGCCCGGCGTGGACAACAGCAACAACCGCAAATTCGAGGTGCGGACGTCGGGAACATTGGACCTCCAGGGGGCGTATCTCTGGGTCAATGATGGCGGGCAATTGTGGGGATCCGGCACACTGACGGTCGAGAACACGAGCGCACAACAGTCGGTGCCCTGGACCGGCGGCCCCATCGCGAACAGCCCGATGGGACGACTCCTGCTGGACGCCGACTATTCGACCGGCGCCACCCCCTTCACCGGCAACATCATCATCAACAGCGGCGGCCACGTTCGCCTTGGCAACGCCAACGGCGCAGGCACCGTCGGAACCATCACGGTCAATACGGGCGGCTCGCTGGCCAATGCGTCCAACGGGACCGTCCTGAACCCGATCATCCTCAACGGCGGCACCCTCGGCGCCAGCGTCGGCAGCGGCACCGGCGCGGGCATCGGCGTCTTCGGCGGCCCGGTCACCATCAACGTCCCCATGTCGTTCGACTCGGCCGATGCCGACACCGCCCAATTCCTCGGAAATACCGTCCTGGCCAACCGCACCACCGTGCTGTCCGGCGTCGTGAACGACAACGGCAACGCCATCACCATTACCAGTTCCACCGGGCTTGACAACGTCACCCAGGGCCTGGCCATCGTCAACCCCGCGAGTACGCCGACCCTCACCGGCACATACACGATCCAGCCGAACGGCGTTCTGGGCAACGGTTACGTCACCGGTACGCCGGTCATTCCCGTGGCCAAGATCACCCAGGCGACTGACGCGACCAAGACGACTTCTTCCGGCCCCATCTATGGTATTCTCAGCGACACCACCCCGGTGACCTTGACCAGCGCGCAATTGCCCGCGATCACCGGCACCGGCAACTACGGCTACTACGTCGGACCAATCACTGCCTCGACCGGCCCGACCGTCACCATCCCGATGCAGACGCTCTTGGACGGCCAGCGGTTTACGGCCGCCGGTTCAGCCGGCGGCATCCTGCAGCCCCAAGGCACGACCAACTCCCTGACCCTCAACGGCGCGGCAACGCTCAACGTGGTCGGGGCGACGTTACAGATAACCCAGCCGATCCTCCAGACGAATCCTGCCGCCCAACTGCAGATCATGGGCAACGCCACGGGCAACCTCCTGCTGACCGGCACGCCCACTGACTACACCTTCCAGAACCTGCTATTGACGGGCGGCACGGTTCGCGTCGATGCGGGGCACACGCTCAATGCCACGGGCACGGGCCGCAGCCTGACCTTCAACGGCGGCAACATCGCGCTGGTTGGCGCCGCATCCGGCACCGGCGGCGTGCTACACCTTGACAGTTCGGACACCATTCAAGTGTCGGCCGGGACCACCAGCACCATATCGGCGCTCACCAACACGAATCTGGGCAACATCCTGCTGACCGGCGGCACACCCACGATCACCGTTGGCACGGGAGCCGCGCTGAACATCACCGCCGCCATTACCGATGGCGGCAGCAACTATGGCATCACCAAGGCTGGCCCCGGCATTTTGAAACTCAGTACTGCCAACACACTCGGCGGGCAAGTGGCCGTCAACGCCGGCATTCTGAACATCGACCAGACCGGCTTGGCGGTCGGCGCAGGCTCAGGCGCTAACAAGACCATCCTCTTGAACAACTCCGATGGCGGCGGGCTCAAACTGACCGGTGTCACGAATTACGTCGCCGGCCTCACACAAGGCCGCATTTCCGGCACCACTGGGCTTGACTTCACCACCGCCAATCCCGCCAACTTCGGGCAGAGCCTGAACGTCCGCATGGCCGAGAGGTTCGATACCGTGCCCGGCACCCCCACCATCACGGACGGCTCTGTCTGGAACAACAACGAAACCTGGGTTTACACCGGACAAGTCTACACTTCCACCGGCTACCTGGCCCTGGCATCCTTTATCGACGACCGCACCTGGATCTCGATCGATGGTAAAGTAGAATTGTATAATAACTACAGTTGGACCTACACGACCAGCACGGCCACGACAACCGGAGCGAACGACGACGCCGCCAGCACGCAGGTGGCCAATGTCAACACCGCCGCGAACGTCAACACGACGTCCAACGTGGGCGTAGGCTGGCACAACATTGAAATCCGCGTGCAGAACGGCACCGGCGGTGCCGGCTCGGGCGCTGGCAATGCCCCGGCCAACCTGAATGGCTGGACAGCCACCTATGGGCTGGGCCTCACTACGACCGTCAATGGTCCGACGAACCCCCTCAATGGCGCTTCCTACATCAATCCCGTTGACCCTGGCAATGGCAGCCTGTTCCGCACGGCCATGGGGCTTACGGGTCTGGACCTCTCGGCCCACAACCTGAACATCACCGGCTCGAACACCTCGGTCGACATTTCCGGCACTTTTGCCGGCCAGATCAGCAAGGTCGGCGTCGTATCGCTGCAAGCGGGCAGCGGCCTCACGGTCTACGGCACCGGCACCACCCTGCAGGCGGCGTCCACCACTCTCAACGGCGGCACCGTCACCATCGGGTCGGCTGGCGCTGATGCGCGCGGCGACGCCGAATTGCGCACCGGCCAGATCAGCGACGGGGGCGTTGCCACGACGCTCAACGTGCTGACCACCGGATCGCTCACCTTCGACAACAGTTCCTCCTCCACTCCCGACGTTCTGAGCCACACGACCATCAACATCGGCGCGGGCGGCCGGCTCACCGGCATCGGCGCCGCGGGCGGCTCCGATCCGTTCGGCGGCACGGGGCCGATCACCATCACCGGCACGGCCGGCTCATTGCGGCTCACCAGTTCCAGCGGCTCCGCCTCGTTTACCAATGACACACTGGTTCTTGCCCCCGGCATCACCAATGGCCGGCTCGAACACACCGGTTCCACGTTCGACACCATCGGCACGACGGCGGGCAACACCAACGTCGTGACCCTCAACGGCAACACCCTCACCACCGACATCGCGGCCGGCACGGTTGTCACCCTCGGCAGCACCACTGTTGTCGGTACTACGGTCACGGTGGCGAGCACCGCGGGCCTGTCCGTGGGCGCCGTCGTCTCCGGCACCGGCATCCCCTTCGGCGACACGATCGCCAGCATCACCAATGGGACCACCCTGGTTCTGACGACGGCCGCGACCGTCGCCGGCAACGCCTCCCTGACCTACACCAACCCGAACGGCGGCCTGACCATCAGCGGCCAGCTCGTCGACACGGGCGGTGGCAGCCTCGTCAAGAACAGCGCCGGCACACTCACGCTGGGTGGCATTTCGGCCAACGCCCCTGTTACCACGACCGTCAACGCCGGCACGCTGGCCCTCAACAAGCCTGCCAACGTGCTGGCAATCGGATCGGTTCAGGTCAACAGCGGAGGCACGCTCATAAGCTACCAGAACCAGCAGATCGCCAGCACCGCCACGATCACGATGGCCGGCGGCAGTTACGATCTGACGGGCAAGACTGAAACGGTCAACAGCGTCGTCGGTAATTCAGCCGCGGGCGTCACGACCAGCATTCTGTCGACTGGCGGCGGCGGCCGCCTGACGACGACCAATCTGAGTCAAACCGGAGCCGGAACCACTTTCATCTCCGCGCCGCTCACGGTCCTGTCATCGCCAATCAGCGTAACCAATGGTGCGCTGCTACTCGGCAACGTTGCTGCCAGCCCGAACCAGAATGTCCTGCAGGGCGTCACGATCAACGTCAGTAATGGCAGCTTGGGCGGGTCGGGCGGGTCGAGTACCACGGTGAACTCCCTGGCTGGCTCCACGATCGTCCTCGGCAACAACGGCACGCTTGTGGGCGGCACCATCATTCCCGGCCCTCAGGGCTATAAGGGCCAGATGTGGGCCGGCGCCGCAACCGCCACAAGCGGCACGTCCATCGGTTACAGCGCTCCCACGGCCGGCGTTCCGGCCGGCATTAACGGGAGTCTGGCCGGGACCGGCACCAACGGAGCCGCCGGCTTCACAGTCAACACGATCACCACCCCGATCAACTTCTCGAACGCCACCAACGGAGACTCCGCATTCCTGGCTCTTTTCCCCGGTGCAACCGTCACCGACTTCACCGCCATCTTCTCGGGGTATTTCCGTGCTCCGACGACTGGCACGTACACCTTCCAGACTTCGTTGACCGACGACTTCAACACCTTCTGGATCGACAGTAATCAGAACGGCACTTTCGATACGGGTGAACTGGTCGCGGCGACCGCCTGCTGCGGCGGCACCAGCACCGGCACGGTCAAACTGATTGGCGGCAACTACTACAAGTTCGCCATGGGCGTCGGCGACACCGGCGGCAGCTCCGGTGGTGCCTTCAGTTGGGCCGATCCGGGTGGCACGGTTGCAGTCATCAATCCCCTTGGGAATGCCGCGGGTCACTTCTTCTCCAGCATCACGGGCGCAGCCTCGAGCAGCGGCGTGCAGGATTTCACCGGCAGCGGCATCACCGCCAACGCGGTCAACGTAGTTGGCAGCGGGTCAATCACCATCTCACTGGTGGCGGGCTCGGCCCTCTACAACAATCTGACCATCTCCGACGGCACGACCATCAATGTCACCACCGGTGGCGCCGGTTCCGTCTGGAAGGCGGGATTTGTGACCACCACGCTGCCGGTCACCGGTGGCACGTTCACAGTGGGCGGCACGGCGGGAGATGATGGCGGGTTCGCCCCCGGCATTCTCAATGACGCCACGGTCACCAGCGGCTCGGTCACCTGGAACATCCAGAACCCGGGCGTCATGGTCTTGGACAACGTCTCGACCACCACACCGAATAACCTCAGCAAGACGACCATCAATATCGCCGCTGGCGGCGTTCTCCAGGTCATGCCCAGCAGCCAGACCGGCGCCGCCGACCCGCTCGGAAACACGCCGGGCACCAAGCTCGCCAACCTCACGTTCGGAGGTCAGAACGCCACCCTGCGCATTATCAACAAGGACGGCACAGGCACGGCCAGCACCGGCTACAACCTGACGATACCCAACGGTGCCACCCTCGAGCACCAGGGCACGACGAGTGATATCTTCAACGGCTCGATCACCATCAGCAACGGCAGCACGCTCACGCTGCTGGGAACCGGCGGCACGCTGACGCTCAACAGCGTCATCACCGACCCCGGTGCTTCTTCGGGTTCGCAGACCCTGGTCATGAACGGCGGCGCTGGCACCATGGTGCTGGGCGGCACCACGGCCAACAGCATTTCGGGCACCACCGTGGTCAACGGCGGCACTCTCGCGCTGGGCAAGCCCAACAACATTCAGGCAGTCTCGTCGGTCACGGTAAACGGCGGCACGCTTCAGGATCTGGTGGGCGGCGGGCAAATCCCCACTTCCGCCACTTTGACCATGAACGGCGGCGTTTATGACCTCAATGGGCACACTGAAATGGTCAGTACGCTCAACGCCAACTCCGGCACGATCCTGTCCTACGTCGCCGGCGCCCGCATCTCCACGCCCAATCTGGCCACGCACCAGAGCGGCAACATGAACATCTCGGCTCCGCTGTCTCTAGTCAACCTCGACGGCAGTCCGCTCCCCGCCAACACGCAGGTCAACGTCACCGGTGGTTCGCTGAACCTGCTCAACGCCAACACCGTCGCTTCGGGCAACCAGAACAAGCTGCAGAACGTCACGTTCTACGTCAGCAACGGCGCGGTGCTCACCGGCGCCGGCAAAGCCCTCGGCTCGGGCGCGGTGAACTCGCTTGGCGGCGCGCCCGTGGTCCTCACCAGCGGCGGCGTGCTTGCATCCATGGCGCCAGTGGGATCCGTCGGCAGCGGCGCCGCGCAGGGTTTCAACGCCGCCCTCTACATGGCGACCGGACTGGGAATCAACACCGACGGTCTGCCGATCCTGACCCAAACCACCACGCCCGCACTGGTTACCATCAGTCCGTTTTCCAGCGCCATCAGCATTGCATCCGATGCGGCCATGGGCGCTGCTTTCGGCAATCCGACCGGCGGCCCGCAAGCCGCATCCAACCCCAACTATTCCAACACCTTCACGGGCTACTTCCTGGCGCCGACCACCGGCACTTACTCGTTCGCCATACCCACCCACGACGACGGTGCCTCGCTCTGGATCGACCTGAACCAAGACGGCAAGTTCCAACTGTCCAACAATGAGATGATTGTCAATGCAACCGGTACCGCGGCCAGTGGCACCTGGACCGTCAATCTCATCGGTGGCCAGGTCTACCCCATCGCCATTGCCCACGAAGACACCGGCGGCGCTTCCAGCGAAGTCGTCCAGTGGGCCAATCCCGGCGGAACATTGCAGACCATCAATCCGACCGTTCCCGGCCAGGGCGGCGGCCAATTCTTCGCCAATCTCGGCACCGTGGACCTGAGCACGGTGAATGTGACCGTCGACTCCACCGGCAACGCCGGTTTTGCCTCCAATGGCGCCTCGGGTCAATACGGAACCCTGACCCTGCAGTCCTCCTACTCGACCCTGACGCTCAGTGGCAGTAGTGTCGGACTGGCAACCAAGTTCCAGCAGACCATTCTGCCCAGCGGCGGCGGCACGATCAACATCAATGGCACAGCCGGCTCATACGGCGGCCTCAGCCCCGGCGTCATCAGCGATGGCGGCTATTCCTGGACCATTAACGTCGGCAACAGCACTGGCTCACCGGCTTTGGTGCTCGACAACACCGCCGGGACCAACTCGCTCATGAACACCACGATCAACGTGGCCAATGGCGGCATCCTGGCCCTCGTGCCCAGCACGCTTTCGGGCGCTAAAGATCCACTGGTCGGGCTGCAACCCACCGGCGCCATCAACATCGCCGGCGGCACTCTCCGCATCTCCAACAAGGAAGGCAGCGGCACTGCCACCACCGGCACCGGCTACACCTTCAACTTCACGAACTCCTCGACCATCCAGCACACGACACTGGGCACCGATATCCTCGCCGGCACGATCGCCCTCGCGGGCGGCGCGACGCTGGACCTGAACACCACTGCCGGTTCGCTCAACATCACCGCCAATATCACGCTCGGCGGCGGCAACTCCATCGACGCCGCGCCGGGCACCGTCAACACGATTTCCGGGCAGATCACCGGGTCTTCCTCCACCAGTCTGACCTATGGTCCGGGAGCCGGCACGATCATCCTGGCCACCCAGGTTGGCAACACCTACGGTGGCAGCGCGAACCCGGGAACGACCATCGCCGGCACCACCGTCAACGCCGTCGGCAATTACGTCTTCGGCGACGGCGGCATCACAGTGCAGTCCGGCGCGCTGAATGCTCAGAACCCGAATGCGCTCAATGGTTTCACGGCTCCGCACAACGCTCTTACCGTCACGCTTATGAACACCGGCGTCATCAACTTCCAGAATGACGGCAACGGTTTTGGCACGCCCCAACTCGACCTCATCACCTTCACCAACCCGCTTGTCAACAACACCGGCGCGGCCATGACGATCGGCGTGGGTCCGGCGAATGTGGCGGCCATTGCGCGCAACAAGACCATCGACTACTCCGGCTCGCTCAACGTCAACAACTACGGATTGACGGTCAATAACGTCAACGGCTACGGGCTGAACATCACCAGTCCGACAGCGCTCACGACCAACCAGACATTCGGCGTCACCAACGCCTCCGCATCCAACCTGCTGGACGGCCTGATCCTGTCCGGCGTGGTCAGCGGCCCATACGGCATCATCAAGACAGGCGCCGGCACGATGTCACTCACCAACGCCGGGAACACCTTCGGCGGCACCGGCCAGATCATCGACATCCAGGGCGGTATCGTCTCGGTCAATTCCGACGCAGCGCTGGGTGACCCAAACAACGTCGTCAAGCTCGACATCGCCGGCACATCCGCCGTCGGCCTGCGGGCGACCGCGACGTTCTCCACGCCCCGGACGATCAACCTCGCCCAGGCGACCAACGACATCGAAGTCACCACGGGCAACACCCTGACGCTGACCAGCCCGTTCACCGGCCTCAGCGGCACGACGACCCTGGTCAAGAACGACAACGGCACCCTCAACCTCAACGCCGCCAATCCCACTACCTGGACCGGCACTTACACGCTCGGCGGCGCTCTGGCCGGCGGCGTGCAGGTCAACGCGGGCATCCTTGAAATCACCAACGCCGCCGCCCTGGGCGCGGCGACCAACCCGATCGTCGTCTTCAACACCGGCGACGCGGCCGTGCAGGTGGCCGGTGGCATCACTATCCCCAATCCGCTGACTCTCAATCACCTCGCCGCCAACTCCGGCGTGGGCGGCGTCAACTGGGGCGGCCCTCTGGAAAGCATCAGCGGCACCAACACCTGGTCCGGCGCGATCCAGCAAAACCAGGACTCGGGCATCACGGCTGATGCCGGATCGACCCTGAACATCACCGGCGGCGTCAGCCAGAACGGACACATTCTGTACCTGGGCGGCGCTGGCAACATCAATATTACTACTACCGGACTGACGGGTGTTTACGCCATCTACAAGCTCGGCAGCGGCACGGTCAACATCCAGGCTAACGTCGGCGCTACCACGACCAATGGCATCCAGGTCTACGGCGGCACCCTCACCTTCTCCGGCGCCCTCGGCCAGGAAGGCACTGGCGGCAAGACGACCACCATCCTCCCCGGCGGCACGCTCACTCTCGACGACTCCGCCGGCAACCCCACCACCGCAAACCGTCTCGGCAACAATCCCATTGCCTTCACCGGCGGCAACTTCAATCTGATCGGCGGCACCGCGGCCGTCACCGAACTGCTCGGCGCGCCGACCTTCAATCGCGGCCAGACGACCATCACCGTCACCGCCGGCGCCGGCGGAGCCAACCTTCAGTTCAGTGCTGCTTCCAACAGCGCCGCTCCGGCTCAAAGCAGCGCCCCGGCCGGCGTCAGCGCCCTCATCCGCGGCACGAGTCTGGGCACCGCGGCGGGCGCCAATGTCGCCACTATCGCCGGCAGCGCGGCCGGCTTCGGCCTGACATCCAACGGGCAGACCGGAGCCACCGGCACGAACACCAAGGGCATTGTTCCCTGGGCGATCATCGACACGACCGCAACCGGCCTGGGCACGTCCTTCGTCACGTTCGACGCGACTGCCGGCACAACCACCCAAGGCACGTCAATCCTCCGTCCGCTGTCGGCTGCCGAGTACAACAACACCAACGCTCTGGTGGCCAATACGAACGCCCTGATTAACCCGACCGCCGCTTTGACGGCGAATCAGGCGACGATGGCCCCCAACTCGCTCACGTTCGATGGCGGCACGGTTGCGGCTCCAATGAATCTGTCCATGGCCGCCTTGGTTCCGACGACAGGTGCGGTTGGCACCCTCACGCTCTCCAGCGGCGGCATCCTCCTCCGCAACGGCGACGTCTCGACCATCAGCGGCGGCATCGTCAGCCTCCCCGGCGGCAACTCCCCCTGGACCGTCCACACCGTCGGCACGGCCTCCTTTACTATCACCAGCACCATGACCGGCGGCAACGCCCAGGCCAACGTCGGCCTGGTCAAGGCCGACGGCGGCACGATGACTCTCTCCACGCCCAAGTACAGTGTTCCCAACGTATCCACGTTCAACACCGTCAGTTCCAACACGCTCTATATGCAGACCGTCGTTAACCAGGGCCTCTTGACCCTGAACGGCGGCACCAACACGCTGGGCGCTAACAACTACTTGGAAATCAGTCCCGGCGGCACCCTCGACCTCAACGGCAACAGCCAGTTTGTTCTCGGTCTCTTCACCGACGGCACCTACAATGGCATCCCCGGCCAAGTCACCGCCGGCGGCACGCTGACCAACTCGTCGGCGACCCAGGCCACCTTCGTCACCAACTCCGACGCCCGCAACTGGGCCGGCACCATCACCGGCAACATCTACTTCGACCGCACCGGCACCAACACCACGACCACAGTCTACACCCCGCAGACCTACACCGGCGGCACGCTCATCAACGGCGGCACCCTGTCCCTCCGCGACTCCGGCTCGATCATGCCCTCCAGCGGCACCGCCGGCATCGAAATTGACTACGGCGCACTCACAATTGACAACACCGGCGCCTCGAACAGCGCCAACCGCGTCGCCGACAACCTCCCGATCAAGATGAGCGGCGGCCAGATCACGCTCCTCGGCCGCGCCCAGAGCGACACCACCGAAACCCTCGGCGACATCTCGCTCGTCTCGGGCCTCAACTGCATCGACGTGCAGGCGGGCGGCACCGGCATCAACTCCGCCGTCCTCACCGTGAACTCGCTCACCCGTCCCGCCGGCTCCACCGCCACCGTCATCCTCGCCCGCGGCAGCAGCACCATCGACCAGAACGGCCAGATGGGCAGCAACCCGCGAATGCTGATCACCAACTACTCGCCGGCCAACCTGACCAACAACATCATCGGCGCCTGGGCGATCAGTCGCCGTGACTGGGTCAGCTACATCCCGACCCTTGGCGTCGGACAACTCGGCGCGCCCGGCTTCCCAGCGTACTCGACCAACGCCATCACCGCCTCGCCGCTGCCGACCGACAACATCAGGATCACCAGCGGCGTCGGCCTGACCGCCAATACCACGATCAACACGCTCAACGTCTACAACACCGCCAACACCACGACAACCGTGGACCTGGGCGGCAACACGCTGACGCTGGCCGGCGGCGGCCTGCTGTTCGGCCTCGACGGCGACACGCAGACCCAGACCGTGCAGAACGGCACGCTCACCAGCGGCCTGGCCAACGGCTCGGTCAACGATCTCTATGTCTACACCCTGCCTTACGCCGGCGCCAACCGCCAGGCGGTCATCAGCGCGGTCATCGCCGACAACGGCGCCACGCCCGTGCGGCTGGTGGTCACTTCCTCCGAAGCCGTCGGCTCCGGCGAGCGCACCACGCTCACCGGCGTCAACACCTACAGCGGCGGCACCGTTGCCAACGGCGGCACGCTGGTTCCCGGAACCGGCGGCGTCATTCCCGCCGGCGGCATCACGCTGAATGCGGCCATGCTCGACCAGGCACCGGGCACCCAACTCGTGCCCGGCACGGTCAGTCCGGCCAACGTCATCACATTGAACGGGCCGTCGACCGTCAGTTTCGTCGGCCAGGCCAGCGTCAACAACAACACCAACACCATCGCGGGGCTCGTGTTCAACAATCTGGGCTCCACCGACATCGCCAACAGCGGCGTCAACCTTGTCACCCCGACCGTCAACAGCTTCAAGCAGGGCCAGGGCACCAACGGCAGCGGCACGCTCATCATCGGCTCCGCCGGCATCGTCGCGAGTTCGTCCGACGTCCAGACGACGTCCACCATCGCCGGCCGCATCGATACCGGCTCCACCGGTAACACCATCACCGTCAACCCGATCCTGGTCAATGGCGTTTCGATATCGCCGTTCCAGGCGGCTCTGGCCATCCAGGGCTGGGTCAACTCCTCCGGCACCATCGTCAAGAACGGCGCCGGCATCCTCCAGCTCAGCGGCCAGGATATCTTCACCGGCCAGCTCCATGTCACCGCCGGCGGCATCGATGTCGGCACGCTCGGCAACAACGGCCTGCCCGGAAACAACGAGCCGGGCTCGCGCTTCTCTGATATGAACCTGGACGCGGGCACGTTCTTCAACATGAGCAACACCGACGCCTGCATCGGCTCTCTCTCCGGCGCCGGCACCGTGTTCAACATCTCCACCACGAACAGCAGCATCCCCGGCGGCCGCACGCTCAACCTCGGCTTCGACAACAGCAGCACCACGTTCTCGGGCATCTTCGCCCACACCGTCGATCCCCTGCTCAACCCCTATCAGGTCAACAAGATCGGCACCGGCATCATGACCCTTACCGGGGCCAACACCGCCGCGCTCAGCACCACCAACACTCTCCAGGTCAGCCAGGGCGGCGTGACCTTCAGCGGCACGGGCACGGGCGCATTCGGCACGTACCTCGTGCTGCCCACGGGCACGCTCACGCTCGATAACACCGCCAGCAACGTCAACAACCGCATGGGCGGAGCGACCGCCATCGGCACACTGACCATGTCCGGCGGCAGCTTCGTCATCAACGGCAACGCCAGCGCCGCGACCACCGAAACCATCGGCACGATGAACTTCGGCACCGGCAACAACTTCGGACCCAGCGTGGTCACCCTCAATGCCAACCCGAGCCAGAGCCTGACGTTGACCGTGGGCACGACATTCCAGGGTCTTCAGGTCGGTGCAACCGGCCTCATTCGCGGCATCAGCTCGACGGCTGGCGCCGGCAAGGCCAACGTGGCCCTTGGCGGCCTTAACTTGAATCCCCCGGGTGGCGCCGGCGGTGGCGCCAACGGCACCACCAACATGTCCATCCGTCCCGACCTGCTTGGCGACGCATCAGCCAACGGCGTAGGAACGGGCTTCATTGTCAAGGACTCGTCCACCAACTTCCTCCGCCCGCTGACCACGGCGGAACTGGCCCCGGCCTACACCACCATCGTCAACGGCTGGAACAACCTCGCTTCGGGCACCAATTACGGCTTGTCGACCATGCAGCAGGTCGTGGGCACCGGCGGGCAGTTCGGCAGCCTCACGCTCAGTGGCGGCGGCGGCCTGGATGCCACCTCGATGTTCACCTCCGACGGTTTACCCATCAATCCGCAGATCGTCAGCGGCGGCTTCCTGGTGCTGTCCGGAAACTCGACGATCAACACCGGCCGCCTGCAGACGGCCAACAACACCGCGTTCTACTTCCACACCCTCGGCGGCACCAGTCTTACTGTGAACAGCGTGCTCAACGGCACGACCGGCGGCCTTTTCAAGGCCGACCCCGGCACCCTCACCCTCAACAACAAGTCCATCTACACCGGCCAGACCCAGGTCAACGATGGCTCCGTCATCCTCAACGGCGGCGCCAACACCCTGCCGCTCATCGTAACCGCCGGCGCCCCGACGACGACCGCGATCGGTGTCAACAGCTTCACCGCGTCGATCGACCTCAACGGCAACAATCAGATGACCGGCACATTGAACAACAGCGCCAACGCCCGCTACGCCGGCGCCGGCGGCACCCTGACCAACTCCTCCAGCACCTATTCCAACTACACCAGCATCTCCGGCAGCGCCCAGGCATTCAGCGGCCAGATCACCGGCAACATCAACTTCACCAAGACCGGCAACAACCAGCTCACCCTGACCAACAGCAACAACACCTTCACCGGCACCACGACCGTCCGCGCCAACACCCTCCAACTGATCGACCAGGGCGCCCTCACTAACACGACGGCCATCAACATCGACTTCGCCACCCTGAACCTCGACAACAGCGGCCTGTCACTCCTGAACAACCTCAGCCCGCAGCGCATCCCCCCCGCCACCCCGGTCAGCCTCCAGGGCAGTAACCTGACCCTGACCTCCGGCGGCTCCGTCGATACGACCCAGACCATCAACACCGTTAACGCGCTCCCGGGCCACAACACAATCAACGTCGCCCAGGCTCCGGTCGGCGGCTACGGCGCCCTGACCATCGGCAACCTGGTTGTCAGCCCCGACGCCACCATCAACCTCAGCGGCGGCACCAACGGCTACTTCTCCGGCGGCGGCCCGGCCCTCAACAGCAGCAACCTCTTCATCAACCAGTTCAACGGCCAGGCAATCCCCGCGACCATCACCAACAAGATTCTCGCCCCGAACCTCATCGCCAATAACGGCGAGTTCGTGACCTACCTCAGCGCCGCCACCACCGGCACCAACGGCATGCCCTGGGGCGTGAGCACCATGAACGGCTCCACCGGGCCGTCCACCGCGATCACGCAGGATCTGTACGACTTCAACCAGGCAACATTCCCCGTCAGCAACGCCACCTCCGACGTCCGCATGACCGGAACGGGAACGGTCACCCTGCCAGGCACCAGCGGCACGCCGGGCACCACGTTCTACAACGTGCTGGCCGTCCGGGCCGGCGCCACGACGATCGCCTACGTCAACAACACCGACGTGTTGAATCTGCAGATCGGCGGACTGGCCCTGACCAACGGCTCCACCACCCTGGGCTCCGCCGTGGGCAATGGTTTCGTAACCGCCGGCGGCACGCCGGCAACCGCCGGAACGACTGTCCCGCTCTATCTCTTCAGCAACGGCGCCACCAACACGGTCAACTCCATCATCGCCGACAACACGTCCGGGTCGGGCAACAAGGTGCGCCTGGTCATTGACACCATTGCCAACACCCTCAACCTTAGCGCCCAAAACACCTACACTGGCGGCACCGTCATCAACGGCGGCGGCGGCACCGTCACACTCAATGCCACCGCGGCCGCGACCCCGATCATCCCGGCGGGCGGGATCACCCTCAATAACGTCACTCTCACGACATCCGCCTTCGCCGGCCAGATAGCGGCCGCCAACGACATCTATCTCAACGGCGGCAGCACGCTCACCTTGTACGGCGCCAACACCCTCAACAGCCTGAACTTCAACAACACCGGCGGCACCGCCAACCCGACCGTCAACATCGGTTCAGGCGTGCTTACGGTGCCGACCTCGCTCACATTGTCGGCAGCCAACGCCATCACCGCAGTCAATGACAATGCTTCCCAGGTTCCGACCATCACCGGGTCGTTGCTCATGCTCAGCAATGCCGCCCCGGTCATCACCACATCGACCACCGCCTTGGTCCCGACCGACCTGGTCATCACCGCCCCCATCACCAGCGCGGGCGGCCCGATCACCAAGGCAGGCGCCGGCTCGCTCGACCTCAATCCGGCAATTGCCGTCGCCTCGGGCGTCACGACCGCTGGCAGCAGCACAATTACCTTCCCCGCTGGCGCAACCGCCGGAATGGTGCCCGGGCAAGGGATCACCGGCACCGGGCTTCCCGCCGGTGAGCTGATCACGGCCGTCACCAGCACCACCGTCACGATCTCGACCGGTACCGGTGTGACCGCCGGCACCAACACCATGACCGCGACCGGCAGCACGTTCACCAACGGCTTCAACGTCAACTCCGGCACGCTCATCCTCGGTGCCAACAGCAACCCGAGCACTGTCGGCAGCACCGTACTCAGCGGCCCGGTCGGCACAGGCACCCTCACTTTGGCCGACGGCACCGCCCTCATCAGCGACACGGCTATCCGCACGATCGCCAACCCCGTCGTCCTCAACGGCAACATCACCTTCGGCTCGACCACTGGCATCGCCAATGCCTCGACGGTCGCGGCCAACGGCGTCGTACTCAACGGCCCCGTCAACCTTGGCACCGCCACCCGCACCATCAACGTCAACAGCTTCCTTAACACCTCGACCATCAACGGCGTCATCAGCGGTGGCGCCGGCGCCGGCATCACCAAGACCGGCCCGGGCACTCTCATCCTCGGCAATGCGAACACCTTCAGCGGGCCGGTCACCATTCTCAACGGCACATTGGCGGCAATGAACACCGGCGCCCTGGGCACCGGCACCAGCACGATCAACCTGACCAATGGCGACACCCTCCAGCTCACGGCGGCCCCAACTATTTCCGCCACGCTCCCAGCCGGCTACACCAGCGGCGGTCTGACCGGGCGGTTCTTCAGCTTCAATCCGAACACAGTGCCCACGCTCAACACCGTGGGTGCCTCCGGCCTGGTTCCCGGCGCGGTCATCGGCGGCCTGCCCTCGAGCGATAACAACGACGCCAATCACCCCGTCGGCATCATGGCCAGCAATGGCACTCAACCGGCCAATGACATTCAGCATTACGTCGGTTTGCTGAAGATCACCACCGCCGGCACCTACGGGTTCTGGCAGGACAGCGACGACGAAAGCGCCATCTTCATCGACGGCGTTCGCGTCACCTCCCGCGGCGACGGCAGCGGCGGCGCGGGCGGCGGCGGTTACGCGACGGGCTGGCCGGCCAACAACACCGGAACCATCACGCTGACCGCTGGATACCACTCCATCGTCGTCATGCACCAGAACGGCGGCGGCGGCTCCGGCGTCCAGACGCTGTACACCGGCCCGGATACGAACTCACTGTTGCAGAACATTGCCCCGAGCAATCTCTTCTACAACACTTCCGGCCTCGCCACCGCCGCCAACAACTATCTCTACGCGGCCCAGTTCGCCGCCCCCATCAATGTTCCCGCGGGCAATGCCGCGATACTCGATGGCGGCACCGCTCAGTTCAACACAACCATCCCCAGTCTGACGATCGGCAACGGCTCGACGCTCATCGTTAACAATGCCGAGGGCACCGGCACCATCGGCTCGATCGCCCCCATTTCGATCGGCACCGGCGTCACCATCAATACCAACAGTGGCATGCTCAACGCCATCGGTGGCATCAGCGACAGCGGCAACGGCCTGACCAAGACCGGCACCGGCATGCTCATTCTCGGCGCCAGCGCCGGAACCTTCACCGGTAACCTGAACATCAATCAGGGCGGCGTGCAGGTTGCCGCCGCCAATTCCCTGCCCTCGGGCACTGCCGTAACGACAGTCTCGTCCACCACAATCGACGGCGGCATGCTCGATCTCAACGGCATCTCCAACGTCGCCGGCAATGTGACGATCAACGGCACTGGGCCCGGCTACCAGATCTCCAACGTCCGGGCCGCTCTCTACAACAGCAGTGCGACCGCCGCCAGCTTCGCGGGCACCCTCACGCTCGGCACAGCCTCCGGCGCGATTGCCACCGCCATCGGCGGCTATGGCGACATCACGCTGAACGGCGTGGTGCAGGACGGCACGGCCGGCTTGGCTTGGAGCAAAGTCGGCCCCGATACGCTCGTCCTCGCCGGGGCCAACACCTTCACCGGCGCGGTCACCGTGTCCCTCGGCCAGTTGCGTCTTGCCAACAACCAGGCGCTGGGAACCAGCGCCACCAATGGCGTGACGGTCACCAGCGGCGCCACGCTCGACCTCGGCGGCTCGACCATCGCCCCGGCCAAGGCGCTGAGCATCGCCGGCCTGGGCCTGACCGGGTATGCCGTGAACAACACACTGGGTGCGTTGATTAACTCGACCCCCAGCACCACGGCCACCTATAACGGCGCGATTACGCTGGTCGGCGGCGCAGTCGGCGTCGGCAGCCCCAGCTTCGATCCCGCCAACCCCGGCGGCGATATCGTCCTCACCGGAACCATCGGACCCGCTGCGACCGGCTTGGGCATCAACAAGGTCGGCCAGGACACCCTGACGATCCAGGGCAACGTGATTACGACCACGGGCGGCTACAACATCCAGATGGGACAACTCGTCCTGTCCGGAGCCAACGGCGCATTCACCGGCGGCGCTCCGCTGAACATCAGTTCCGGCGCGACCGTCAAACTCGATAACTCCGCCGCCAATAACAACGCCCGCCTGGGCACGGGCACCAATGGCGAAACGCTCAACGGCTTCCTGACCATCGTCGGCAATTCCGCCGGAACTTCAGAACTCATCAGCGCGGCGGGCAAGACTATTGCTTTCGCCAACTCCGGGTCGATCATCACTCTCCAGCCCGACCCGGCCGGCTCGCTGCTGTTCAACATCACCTCGAACACCGCTTTCGCTCGCACCGCCGGCGCGACCTCGCTGTTCCGCGGGGCGGGCTTGGGCACGCAGGCCGTGGCCAGCCTCACCGCCGGCACCGCCGGCTTCAGCGATGGCACGCAAACCAATCCTGGTTTCAGCGGTAACCAAACCGGAACCACCGGCACCAACCGCGGCATCCTGGCTTGGGCGCTGGTCGATCCAACCAACGCCGGCACGGGCACCAGCTTCGCGGCGTATGACCCCACCAACGGCTTCCAGGCCCTGGACTTCACCAGCGGCGGCGTCACCAACACCCTGACCACCGTCAACGCCAACGTTCTGGCCACGTCGCCCGTGGCGACAGTCGCCGGCAGCGGATACACCTACATCAACTCGCTGACCCTCAATGGCGCCGGAGCGACCATTGCGGCCGGCAGCACGCTGCCGCTCATCAGCGGCGGCCTCCTGAACCTCAGCGGCTCCGCGGCGACCCCGAATACGATCACCGGCCCCGGCATCCTGTCGGTGTACAATAACGCCGAGCTCATCGTCCACACCCCCGGCACCGCCGCCCTCAACATCACCAGCCAGATCGCCGGCACCACTGGTGGCCTGACCAAGGCCGACGGCGGCCTGGTCGTCCTCGGCGCCAACGAACTCTACACCGGCAACACCACGGTCAACGGCGGCACTCTCAAACTCGCCGGCCCCAGCGGCAGCCAGACCATCTTCATCACCCCGAACGCGGGCGCGACCGCGGGCAATACCGGTTACAACACCAGCGCACAGGCATTCCAGGTCAACCAGGGTGGCACGGTCGATTTGAACGGCACCAACCAGATGGTCGCCAACCTCAGCAGCGCCAACACCCTGCCGAACACCGGCGGCACCATCACCAACACATCTGCCACCACCTCGACCTTCCAGACCATCCTCAACGGCAACAGCTATACCTTCGCCGGCAACATCACCGGCAACATCAACTTCGCCCGCGTCTCCGGCTGGACGTTCACGCTCGAATCGGCCAACACCTACACCGGCACGACGACCATCATAGGTGGCCAGACCGTCCTGCAGGATCTTGGCACCATGGCCAACACCCAGTCCATCAACCTCCGCGGCGGCGCTCTCACTTGGACCGACACCGGCACCCAGGCCCTGTCCAACCGCCTGCCGGCTACGGCCCCGATGACCCTCGACACCGGTGCCTTCACCTACAACGCCCGCAACGGCGTCCAGGGCGCCATCTCGATCGGTAACGTCACGCTGAGCAGCGGATCCTCGCTGATCACCGTCAATAACAACAACGGCGGGGCCAACCTGACCATCGGCACCGGAACTGGCGCGTCACTGACCCACACCGTCGGCACTGCCGTAACCTTCAACAGCAGCGGCGGCATCGGCGACGCCAACCACGTCTATCTCGCCACCGCCCCCACGCTCACCAACGGCATCATCGGCGCCTGGGCCACCGCCTATCAGAATGACTCGTACATCGGCCAGAACATCTACCCCGGCTTCGCCGTGTACACCTCCAACGGCATCCAGACCCTTAACCCCAACCTCACCACGACCGTCGCCACCGGCAATAACGTCCGCCTGAATGCCAGCGTCACCCTGCCCACCGGCGGCGTCACGCTCAACACGCTGTCGATCATCAACGCGGCCGTCACCGTCACCTACGCTGCCAACAGCGACACCCTGACCCTCACCACCGGCGGCCTGCTGACTGGCTCCGATGGCAACGCCAAGATCATCGGCGCCGCCGTCGGACAGGGCCAGTTGACTGCCGGCGCCGGCCAACCCGAACTCTTCCTCCACAACGGCGCCAACACCCTCACCATCAACGCCAAGATCATCGACAACGGCGTGACCGGCGGCCTCAACGTCGTCGCCGACTCGATGGCCAACGGCACCAACACCCTCGTCCTCACCGCCGCCAATAGCTACCTCGGCACGACCTATCTCAACAACATCAACACCACGCTCAACTCCTCCAGCGGCCCGGCCATCCCGGGCAACCTGGTCATCGCCGGCGGCGTCTCCACCACCGACTCGCTCAATGCCACCACCACCTTCAGCCTGAGCAACCAGATCGCCACGACCTCGACTGTCACGCTCAAGGATGACGCAACCCTCAACCTCGCCAGCTTCAACAACACCATCACGAACCTCGTGTTCGACAACTCCGCCGGCGACCTGAACGGCGTGGGCGGAACCGTCTTCACAGGCATTGGCGCTCTCACTGTCTCCGGCGGCATCAGCGAAACCAACAACATCAGCGGATTCCTCGTTCCGCAAGTCAACGGCTTTGTCACCCTCAGCAACGCCGCCCCGACCATCAGCATCGCGGCCAATCCTGCCAACCCGCTGGCAGTGGGCCTGAATATCGGCGCTGTCATGAGCTTGACCGCGCCTTTGACCACCCCGCTCACCCTCACCGGCGGTGGGGTCATCTCAATCGACGGCCAGAGCAATTTCACCAATGGCATCAGCGTCGCCGCAGGCACCACGTTCGCCATCGGCCCGGCCGCCGCCACTACCGGCGGGGCCGCGACTTACGCGTTCCTCGGTAATTCCCAGGTGACTCTGGCGTCTGGCGCCACGCTCGACACCCGTGGCAACACTGGCGTGATCGGCTCGCTGACCGGCAGCGGCACCCTGACCAACACCGCCCTTGGCGCCGGCAACCTGACCGTCGGCATTGACGGCACCAACACCTCCTTCACCGGCCTGATCACCAACCCCTTCGTTCAGGGCCTCCTGAACCTGACCAAGGCCGGCTCGGGCAATATGAACCTGGGCGCTGACAACAGCGGCACCGGCCTCAACAGCCCCAACCTGGGCACCCTGACCGTCGGCGGCGGCACCGTTACTCTCAACAGCGCCACGGCTCGTATCGGCTTCACGACCGACGCGATCAACACCGGCGGCACCCTCACCCTTGATAACTCGACCAACGCCCTCAGCAACCGCCTGGGCGGCCAATACCTGCTGACTTCTCCCACGGTTGCGACGGCCACTTCCAACACCCGCGCCCTGGCCATGCAGGGCGGCACGGTCAACATCATCGGCAATGCCACCACGGCCATCACTGAAGGCATCGGCCAGTTGAACAGCACTGGCGGCGGTACCGTCAACCTCACTTCCGCCGGTACTGCCGGCGTGAACCTGTCGCTGGTCAACGTCTTCGGACAGGGCGGCCAGACCAGCCTGCTCATCACCGGCGGCAACCTCGCCGCCGCTGCCCCGGGCACCGCGAATGATTCCAATGTCATGGTCAGCGGCGCCTGGGGGATACCGGGCACGCAGGGCGCCGGCGCGGCCGGAACCACCCTCATGCCCATCCGTCCCGACATCATCATGACCGACACTGTCAGCGGCGTGACCGGCTTCGCCTACAATAGCGCCAACGGCCTGCGTCCCCTGGCCGCCAGTGAATACCTGACCACCACCGCCGGACTGGCCACGACTCTTGCGGCAGCCACCGCCTACAACGTCGGCCTCAGTTCCACCAGCGCCCAGCAGACGATCGTCCAGAACTCCGCCATCGGCAGCCTGACGCTGTTCAGCGGCGGCGGCATCAGCAGCGGCCTGGGCGCCACCGGCGGCAACTACGGCCCCGGCGGGCTCCAGACCCTGACCCTCGGCTCCGGCGGCCTTATGGACTTCGCCGGCAACACCGGCGTCAACATCGGCTCCATCGCCAGCGGCGGCATCACCATGGATCTCCATGCGGTTGGTGCCACCACCACCCTGAACCTGAACACTTCCATCACCAACACGACACAGGGCATCGTCAAGGCCGACAGCGGCACGCTCTCGCTAAACGCGCCCCAGTTCTTCACGGGCGTCAACGGCAACAACGGCCTGACCATCAACGGCGGCACGGTCGTCCTCAACGGCGGCGCGAATACCATCCTCGTGCAGCCGACCGGCAGCGTGCCGACCCTCCAGAGCCTGTTCCTCAACGTCGGCACTCTCAACCTCAACGGCAACAGCCAGGCCTTCGAACGTCTCTCCAGCATCAACCCGCTCCCAGGCCAGGGCGGCGTCATCACCAGCACCAATCCGGCTAACCTGATCATCGTCCCGGCGTCAGGTGCCAACAATACCTACTCCGGCTCGATCAACGGCGCCATTTCCTTCTACAAGGAAGGCGCCGGTAACGGCACCGGCGGCAACCCCTTCATCCTGACCGGATCCAGCGGCTACACCGGCACCACCAACATCATCGGCGGCACCCTGGCTCTCCGCGACTCCGGCGCCCTCACCGGCACCACCGGCATCAACATCAACTACGGCCAGTTGACGCTCGACAACACCGGCCTCAGCGACAGCACCAGCCGCATCCCCTCCGCGATTCCGATCACCATGAACGGCGGCACGATCGCCGTCGCCGCCCGTCAGGCCATCGAATCCGAAAGCATTGGAACCGTCGCCCTGAACCAGGGCTTCAACCAAGTCAGCCTGTACCAGTACAGCAACAACTCGCAGACCGGCTCGTTCACGCTCAACGTCGCCAATCTCACCCAGGCCAACAACGCCACGGTCAACTTCCCCAACAACGGCGCGACCCTCGGGCAAATCGGTGCGAACCCGCACGTCTTCCTGACCCAGCTCAACGGTGCCGCCTTCACCGTAACCAACCTGACCAACGGCATCATCGGCGGCTGGGCAACAGCCAATGGCTCCGACTTTGCCAGCTACACCAATGCGGCCGGCGTCGTCGCCCTGGGCGGCGTCAACGGCTCGCCGGCCTACTCCGGCAACGCCCTCACCGCGGGCGTGGCGACGGACAACATCAGCGTGACCGCCACCGTCCAGGGCGTGACCGTCCGCACGATCAACTCCCTCGCGGTTCGTGCCCCTGCTGCGGCAACCGTCATCGACATGGCGACACCAAACGACACCTTGAACATCGGCACCGGCGGCCTGCTGTTCAACGACAGCAACACCAAGGGTATCACCTTCCAAGGCGGCAAGATCACCGCCGGTGGCACCTCGACCAACCCGGCTTCCCTTTACGTCTTCACCAACAACAACACGCAGACCATCAACAGCCAGATTGTCAACAACGGCAGCGCTGCCGTGAGCCTCGTCCGTTCCGGCGGCGGCACGATCACCCTGACTCCCGAAATCGTGATGACGGCCACCCCGACCGCATCGACCACCCTGACGGTGCCCAGCACCACCGGCCTGTTTGTCGGCATGGCCGTCAGCGGCACCGGCATCACCGCCGGCTCCACCATCACGGCGATCGGCAGTGGCAACGTGACCTTGTCGGCCGCAGCTACCGCCGCGACCAACAGCCAGATCGTCTTCGCTCCGCCGACCTCCGCCGCGACCTCCACCACGACGGCCGGCAGCCCGACGGTCACCACGGCCGCCAACGCTTTCCCCACCGGATTCACGCCGACCGCCAACATGGCCATCGGCGGCCCGAATATCCCCGGTGGCACCACCTTGCAGTCGTTCACCGGCACCAACGCCACGGGCTTCACACTGACGTTGTCACAGAATGCCATCGCCACCAGCACCACCGCCGCTATTACGGCCGGGGCACTCTCCAACACCTATACGGGCGCCACCATCAACAACGGCGGCAGCAATGTCTACGGGACCCTGAACCTCACAGGTCTGCCCGGTTCGATCGTCATTCCGGGTGATCTGAACATCGGCAACGCCGGCGTGACCATGAACACCAACCAGGGCCAGATCGCACCGACCAGCAACGTGACCTGGGTTTCCGGCGGTACCTTGACCCTCGTCGGCACCAACACCCTTGCCAGCCTGAACTTCAACGGCAATGGCACCAGCGGCGGCACCGGCACGGCCGCAGTGGGCACTCTGCTCAATGTCTCCGCCGCCAACGCCATCACCTCCGTCAACAACGACCTCGGCCATACGCCCACGATCTCCGGCACCGCTTTGGCCCTGACGAACGCGGCCCCGGTAATCAACACCTCGGGCCTCTCCCCCGATGATCTGATCATCTCCGCCCCGATCGCCAGTGCCGGCGGGCCCATCACTAAGACCGGCACAGGTTCCGTGATCCTCAGCGGCGCCGGCACCTTCACCACCGGCGTCAACCTCAGCCAGGGCTCGATCGTCTTCGCCGCCTCCTCGACGGGCACTCCCGTCACCAGCGGCCCGATCGGCACCGGCACCTTGACGCTCTCCGGCGGCACCGCCGGCTCGACCATCCTCTCTGACGGCACCGCCCGCACCATCGGCAACGCGGTCAGCGTCACCGGCGGCGGCTTCACCTTCGGTGGTGGCCTCGCGGGCAGCAGCACGACGCTGAGCGGCGCCGTGGCCCTCGGCGCTGGCGCCAACTCCATCAATGTCGCCGCCCCCACCGTCACCGGCACCATCAGCGGTGTCCTCACCGGAGGCACCAACCTGACCAAGATCGGTCCCGGCATCCTCTCGCTCGCCAATTCCGCCAACGCCTACGGCGGGACCACGACCGTCAGCGGCGGCGTGCTGAAGAATGGCGCTGCCAATGCCATCCCCAACGCCAGCCTGCTCACCATCAACGCCGGCACCGAATATGACCTTGGCGGCTTTGGCCAGGTCAGCCAGCAGGTTGTTAACGCGGGCATCATCACCAACACCGGCGCCGCGGCCACCCTCACTGTCGGCGGCACTTCCACCTCGGACGTCACGACCAACATCAACAACACCCTCGCAGGCGTGATCAGCAACGGCACCAATGCCCTGAACCTTCAGGTTGTCGGCTTGGGCAACGTCACCCTCACCGGCCTCAACAGCTACACCGGCACCAGTACGATCTCCACCGGTACCCTCACCGGCGCGACCGCCAATGTCTTCTCGCCCCTGTCCACAGTTGTCATCGGCAATAACCAGACCGGTGCCGGCTCGACGGCCGGCCTCCTCAACCTCAACAGCCTGAATCAGGTCATCGGCGGACTCGCCGTCCAGACCGACAACACCACGCCCAGCGCCCTCAACCCGGCCACCAACGATATCAGCATCGTTCCGGGCACCACGCTGACCATCGCCGGCAATGTGGCCATCGGCGAGGGCACCAGCAACGCCAACACCTTGACCAACGCCCGCATGATCTCCGGCGGCTCTCTCCTCGTCACCAACCCGGCCGGCTCCTTCACCGTCGGCGTCCGCACCGACTCGCAGAACTTCAGCAACACCGACACGCTCGACCTCACCGGCCTGAGCACCGCCACGATCAACGTCAACACGCTGAACCTGGGTCTGGTCACCGGCGCTCCGACCGGCGCCCCGACCGTGGGCATCCTCAAGCTCGCTCCGACCAGTACCATCACCGCTGCCACGCAGGTACTCATCGGCGACAGCACCTCCACCGGCAATACCACTGGCTCCAGCGTCCTCACAGTCGGCAGTGGCACGACCACCATCACCACCCCCAATGTCACCGTTGGCGGCCGCAAGAGTAACGGCACGCTCAACTTCACGCCCGGCGGCACTCTGAACCTCGGCAACGGCGCCGGCACAGCCGACCTCTACATCGGCCGCAACAACCTCAACACCGGCACCACAAATACAGGTGTCTTTGACGCCACCGGCGGCACCTTCAATGGCACCCTCGGCAATCTGGTCGTCGGCGAGAAGACGGGCGGTGGCGCCGGTACCGCCACCGGCACGTTCACCCTGGCTGCCGGCAACGTGACCGCCAATGCAATCATCCTTGGCAACAGTGACGGCGCCGGCGGCACCGCCACCGGCACCATGAACCTCAACGGCGGCACGGTGACGCTCAACGCCGCCGGCAACGGCATCACCGACGGAACCGGCACCAGCACGCTGACCCTCAACGGCGCCACCCTTAACCTGTCCGGCAAGAATATCGGCAACGCCACCAACCCGATCGACAACCTCAACCTCCAGTCCGGTACGCTCCAGAACGTGGGCGAGATCAACGGCGGCGGCGCGATCACCAAGACCACCGCCGGAACATTGCTCCTGACCGGAACCAACACCTACACCGGCCCCACCAACATCAACGGCGGCACACTGCGTATCGGCGGCGCGGCCAGCTTCCCGGCCACCACCGCGGTTACCTTCGCCAACGTCGCGGGCGCAACCCTCGACCTCAATGGCAACAACCAGACCATCGCCGCACTGGCCGGTGGCGGCACCACTGGCGGCCAGGTCTTGCTTGGCGCCAGCACCCTGACCGTCAACGGCGCTTCCAACACCAGCTTCGGCGGCACGCTGTCCGGTACGGGTGGCAGCCTCACCCTCGCTGGCACCGGCAGCCTCACTCTCGCCAATGCCAACACCTACACCGGCGGCACCACCATCAACAGCGGTACGCTCATTGCCGCCAACGGCTCGAC
>JBEKVL010000002.1:0-31376 GCA_049514055.1 Tepidisphaeraceae bacterium
GGCCTTGTTTTCCCAGCCAAGGTAGTGCGAGCCCAGAAGCGTGATGGGGACGATCATCAGCCCCGCGCCGCTGCCGAAGCCGGACTTGGTGATTCCGACCATCAGCGCGCCCAGCATGACGAGGAACCAGCCGGTCACGGCAGGGCCTGGAAGAATCGGGACCAGCGCGGCGCATAGGAGTTGCCGGGGTCGACGGAGACGGCAACGCGAGAGGCCCGGCCGACGATGGAGTTCCGCGGCACGGGGCCGATGAAGCGGGAGTCGGCCGAGTTGTCGCGGTTGTCGCCGAGCATGAAATAGTGCCCCGGCGGGACGGTGAACGGCCCGAAGTCGCGCGCGGGCGAATAGCGGCCCGGCAGGAACATCACGGGGTGGTTCAGCGTCGCGAGGTTTTCCCGGGCGAATTTGGCGATGGCCCGCTCGCCCACGGAAACCTGATTGGCAATATTCTGCTGCAATGGCCCGTACGTGGCGGCCACGCCGTTGACGATCAGCTTTTCGTTGACAACCTGCACGACATCGCCCGGCCCGGCCGCCACGCGCTTAACCAGCCGGGTGCCGGTCTTGGGTGCGAAGAAGATGACGATGTCGCCTGGCTTGGGATCGCCCCACTTGAAGATCGGGAACGCCTGATTGTCCCAGGTGAGATACGGAATCTTCAGGTCGTAGGCGAGCTTGTTGACCAGGATCCGGTCACCTTCGACGATTGTCGGCTTCATGGAGCCGGTCGGCACGTCGTTCCAGTCGATGAACATCGACCGGGCCATGGTCAGCACGAGAGCCACCACGAGGAAGGGCTTGACGTATTCGACCCACACTTTTCGCCAGAACCCCATGGGCTGCTCGGGCTGCTTTTCGGCGGAAGGCTTGGACGTTGTTGTTTCTGTCGTCTGTGTCATGGCTAACAAGGTGAGGAATAGTAGCGGCAAAAGAGGCCGAGGGATAGTCGGCGGTGGTTTGCGTTTCTGTCCGCCGCGTTTACCCTGTGGACGATGCCGACCGAGTTGGACCAACAGGCGGGCCGGGCCTTTCGCATTTTCTGGCTGATGTCGCTGCTGTTGCTGGCGCTGGCGGCATATTGTTCTCCACTGGAGCGCAGCCAGGAAGCCCGCGTGCTGGAGACGGCCAGGGAGATGCTCGGCGGACCCGGCGAGGAGTGGATCTTCCCGCGGCTCAACGGGCAACTGCGACTGCAAAAGCCCCCGCTGGCGTATTGGATGGCCGCGTCGGCGTTCAAGTTCGGGGACCTGTCGGTGTTCGCCGGGCGGCTGCCGTTCGTGTTGGTGACGGTGCTCACGCCGGGCGTGGTATACAACCTCGGCCGGCGATGGTTCTCACCGACGGCCGGACTGGTCGCGGCCGCATTGACGCTGGCTTCGTCGTTGTACCAGACCTACGGCTTTCTCGCCGAGACGGATGCGCCGAGCACGTTTTTCGTGACAGCGGCCTGCATCGGCTTCTGCGATCTGATCGACGCACGTGACAAGGCGACGGCGATGGGTTCATCGCTGGTCGCGGGATTCTGCGTGGGCATGGCCGCCATGAGCAAAGGGCCGCCGGCGGCGTTTCCAGTGGTGTTGTTCCTCCTGCTGGTGGCCATCGAGCGGAAACCGGGGGCATTATGGCAGTTTGTCGTGCATGGCGGGTTGGCTCTGGCGCTGATGATCGCCGTGCCGTGGTGGCTGATTGTCGCGAATCACCCTGAAGGACACAGAATTCTCAACGAAGAGGTCGGCACGCTCGCCGCGGGAACCGATCACGGCAAGGCGTTCTGGTATGCGTTCCCCATGGCGCTCAAGGCCACCCTGCCGTGGGTCGCGCCGGTCATCGCGGCGCTGATCTGGGCATTTACCCGTAAACACCGCGGACTCCAGGATAGCGCGCCCGCGAAATGCGACCGTTCTTTTGAGAATGCCGCCGTGGCCACAGACGGTCATCCTGAGCGTACCCGCGACGAATCCGGCCATGCAGTCCAAAGCCGGATGCTTCGCGAGTACGCTCAGCATGACGACGCCGGCGGTGCAGCAGGTGTGCAATCGGCCCAACCCTCCGGTCGCGCCAGGCCCGCACGGCCGGACAGAGTCAGGCGGCTGCTGCTCTGGACGGGCCTCATCTTCATCTCGCTGCTGGTGATGAAGCAGAAACAGGATCACTACTTCTTCCCATTGATTCCTCCGCTGATGTTGCTCGTCGGAGCGGCCGCCGACGCCGCCGTGCGCGGCACCGAGCCGGCTGGCCGGAAGATGCTCGTGGCTGTCTTCGGCGGCACCACGCTCGTCGCGGCTCTGGCGACACCGGCACTACTGCTGTTGCCCAAGGCTTACGGCCAGCCGCTGCGGCCGGTGGATATGATCCTGGCCATCGGACTGCTCGCGGCCTTTGTCACGGCGTTCTTGCTCTACAGGCGTTCGTTGCCGGCCGGACTGCTGGCCACGCTCTTCGTTGCTCCGCTGGCCATGACGCTTGTGCTCGGCGTCTGGGGCCCGACGCTCAAGCCGGCCACTTTCGCCGGCGTCGCCCGGCAGATTCGCGAGCAGCATCCCAAGGCTCGTTTCGTTCTTTATCCGGAAGAGAACTACCGGCTCAATTTCGAACTTCGCCGGGTCATTCCCGTGCGGCCGACCGCCCAGGAGTTGGAAGAGACGCTGATCGAGAACCCGACGTGGCTGGTGATCGTCGAAGAGTCGGACAAGCCGGTCAAACCAGTGCAAATCCCCAAGCGTCTCCGGCAGCTGGACAAATACCCGATGCACGGGAGGAGCATCTCGGTCTACGGTGTGGCGCCGGAATGGATGAAGTGAATTGAGCCGCGTTCGCTGAAGCGAACCCTACGCTTGTTTCTCCGCCACAACAACATCAACCGTGTACATCGCCGTGTAGCGCTCGTGCATGCGCACCTGCCAGGGGACGGCCGGGTCGGCGGCGATGATGCGGACGCCGTCGAGGGAGACGGGGTGCTGGCCGGGGGTGAGGATGGCCCGAAGCACCTGGGAACTGTCGCCGTCGAAGAAGCCGCGCGGGGAGTGGCCGCCGAGCCAGGCCTGCGGCGGCGAGACGGCGCCGGACCAGTCGTAGGGGCAGCCCACGACGAATCGGCCGCGAGACGCCGTCACGCGGTGCATCGATCGGAGCAGGTCCAGAGGCGAGCTGACACAGTCGAGCAGATTGAGCGCCATCAAGCGGGCGAAGGTCCGATCGGCGAAGGGCAGACACAGCGCATCGGCGGCCCAGAAGTCCACGGCGCCGGCCGCGGCGGGAGTCACGGGGAATTCCCGCCGCTCGTACAGCAGCCCGAGTTTCCGCCGGTCGTAGCGGACGATGCCCTCGCGTAAGACACGCCGGGCCAGACGCAACATGGAAATGTTCACGTCGATCCCAAGCGTGATGCCTCTGCCGTGGGCGGCCAGTTCGAAAGTCGACCGGCCGACCGAACAGCCGAGATCCAGCGCCGGGCCGTCGAAGTTTCCGCCAGCCAGTTCCACGGCCCTGGCCGCGACCTTCGCCACCAGGCCGGGCCGGGGTGCCTCTGTCCCAGTATCCCTCCGCTGGTCGGGAGCATATCTGCCACTCCGTGCCTTAATGCCTGCGTGCCTTCGTGCCTCGTCTTGCACCTCCTGCGGATCGAACTCGCCGTAGTGATCCCAGGCGTATGACGACAAGTGTTGCCGAACCGAATCGAGCCACGAGCCGGACCCGGCGCCTTCGCCGACGATCGCGGCCATCTCGCCGGATAGGTCATCGCGCAGGGTCAGCTCCGCCTGTCGATCGGCCAGGAATTGCCGGACATCGGGCAGCAGTACCGGGATGCCGTCGATGATCGGATACTCACACTGGCAGGGGGGGTTGGCACAGCGGAGCACACCTTCGTCGATCTCCGGGCCGTGGCCGCGGATTGTCATGCCGATGCCGAGCACGAAATCGCCGAGCCCGCTCCGGCGGCAGAGCGGGCAGACGGGTTTCAAGGCGTGGTAGTGTTCGAGACGCAAGGTGTGCCGTTTCTCAACAAGCGTTCATCCCCCGATCTTCACGGTCGCCGAGCATGGGGGCTGGATCTGGCCCGTGGGCGAGGGGATCGGGGCCACGCAGCTCGCGTGCGCCGTCGGGTCGCCCATGCGGGCGGCGCCCAGCATGTCGATCTTGACGGTGGCGGAACCCATGGAGATCATGCCCGGCCCGGCCGGCACACAACTCGGCAGCGAGCATGGCGCCGATTTGTCGGTCTGCCTGGCCGCCGGCATGTTATCGATCTTGGTGGTTACCGATCCCGGCGGAATGATCGCCAGCGGCAACGCGGGGTGCGCTACCGGCGTCGGCACCGGCGCGGCCGGGTGGATCGGCGCATGACAGTGCGGCGCCATCTGTTTCATCATGTCACCTACGCGGGCGGCGGCTTTTCCCATACGGAACCTCCTTGCAGGTCTTTGTCAGAGTCTAGCATGTCGCAGGCGTTCGTGACACTGGGAATGCCATGTCATTGGAAAGACGACTGCCGGTTCGCCCGGTCATCCGGAGCCCCCTGGGATTTCGCTTTCCATCTCTCTCGCCTCCGACTATCCTTGTCACCGTTGACCACTTTGCCGCCGATGTCTCTCGACGAACTGCTCAATTCCTCTGCGGCCTCTCCACAGCATGCCCTGGCATCGGCGGCGGCCGAAATCCACGTCATACAGGATTTCACGCCTCTGACCGATTCCATCGAATGGCAGGCGTCGCGCCTGCACTGGGAATCGGCCGGCACGCGGCCCTTCGCCAACAGCCATGTGCCTTATGTCGTCAATAACGCGGGCTGGCTCGCCCGCCTCACCGCCGAGGTGCTGGTGGCCAACTTCCGCCGGCATCCGGCCGAGCGCTTGGCGCTTCTGGAACTCGGCGCCGGCACGGGACTGTTCGCCCTCCAACTTCTCCAAGCCATCGAGATTGCCGCGCCGGAACTGCTCGAACGCATTGTTTTCCACATCACCGACGCCTCGACCGCGACCGTCGGGCATTGGGAGCAGAATCGCCAGTTCGAGCATTTCGCCCGTCAGGTCCGGCCGATCCGCTGCGATGCCGCCGACATCCCGGCCATTCCGGGCGGGACATTCCGCGCCGTCTTCGCCAATTACCTTCTCGACTCGCTGCCGATGGCCGTCGTCCGCCGTGGCTCCGGCGGGATGGAGCAACTCTGCGTGCGCAGCCTGATTCGCCAGCGAGACGAATGTCTCAGGCACATCCACGGCTTTGACGCGAGCGAGGCGGCCAGGCTCGCCGGCAGTTCGCGCGACGAGGACCGCGCCAGGCTGATAGACCTGCTGCCTTTGATTGAGGCCGAAGCCGAATTTCGCGCGGCCGACCCGCCGCCGCCATACTCGGCCGAGGCCATCGAACTCTCGGGCGGTGAGCGCACGATGCTCAACCATGGCGCGCTGCGGACGCTCGATGCCTGCCTGGGCCGCCTCGACCCGGCCGGCATGATCCTCATTAACGACTACGGCCCCGTCGCGGCCGATCAGGTGGCGGCGGTGGCGTACGTGCAGCGGTTCGGACTGGCGTCGGCGGCATGTTTGAATTTTCCGCTTGTCGAATCCCACGTCACACGCGCGGGTTGCAGCGTGTATCGTCCGAGCCGCGACGAGCAACGCACGATCCACGCCCGGCTGGTCATGCGGACGCCCTGTGATGCCACGGCCAAAGCATTTGTCTCGGCTTTCTCACAGGAGTGGGTGCTGGCGGCCGACCAGTCGGGCAACCATGCCATCGAGCACATCATCGCCGGCCGGTATGACCAGGCCATGGACGTCTTTCAGCAAGCGCTGGCGAACATGCCGGACGACTGGAACCTGCTGTCGCAGGCGGCCGAGTTCCTGTTGCAGCAACTCGACCGGCCGGCGCAGTCTCTGGAACTGGCACTGCTGGCCGCGAAGGTCAACCCGTGGTACAGCCCGCTGGTGTGGAATACGCTTGGCAACGCGCTGTTCCGCCTGGGCCGCCATCACGAGGCTTACGAGGCGTATTGCCGCGCCGAGTCGATCGATCCGGACGATCCGCAGGCGCAGCTCAATCTGGCGTATGCCCACACGCACTTCGGTGATTACGGGCGTGCGCTGGCGGCGGTGGCCCGCGGCCTGGCCAACGATCAGACCGGCCGGTTCAAGGCGCACCTGCTGGATAAACAGGGACAGGCAGTTGCGCTGCTGGCGGCGCAATGCCAGGCGATGCGGGACCGGGCCGACCAGCGCGCGATCGCGCTGGGGGCGGCGAAGTAGCATGGCCACGACGTGGGAACCCGGAACTCGAATGACGGATGAGGACCGGCGCACTCGCACCAGTCGGAATTCGATCCGGTTGTGTCATGCAGGGCGGAGCGAAGCATGTCCGCGTTCGAATACGACAGGTGCTGGATTTGTTATGCTTCGGCGTCCAGACGCTGAGATTCCCCCGCTACGCTGCTCTGCAAGCGAGGTCGTTGAATGGTCATGTTGAGCGTATTCGCGAAACATCCGGCCTCGGAGTCCAAGGCCAGATTCTCCACGAGTACGTTCAGAATGACCATTCCGGCATCTTCCGCCACATGCGGGCGGGCCGAAGGCTCGTGATGGCTCGGAACGACGGGCCGGCAGCTATTCCTTCTTCTCGGGGGCCGTCTCAGGCGCCTTTTCCGGGGCCTTGTCCGCCGCCGCTTCTTTCTTCTTCGGCGGTTTCTTGGCCTCTTCCTTCGCCTGATTGGCGGCCTCGACGATGTCGGCCGCCGGGATGATCACGGCGGTCATCTCGCGCTGCAGGGCGGCCATGCCGCCCATGACGTCGATGTCCTGTTCGCCGCGGCGGTGCGTCAGCACGATGCCCAGCAGCTTACCGTCTTTGGTGAATGCGGGCTGGCCGGGCGCGCCGCCGGCGATGTATTCCGTCCGCGGCCTGGTCAACCGCGCGCTCACGCGGCCCAGTGAAACCGCGGACTCGTAACCCACCTGCTTGCCCAGACGCGACACGAAGATCACCGGCTCCAGAAGCTGGAGGTCTTTGGCGGAGTCCGCGAGGTTCAGCGTCAATATCTTCGCCCGGTCGGCCGCGTCGAGCGGCTTTTCCGGGGCGAGGAACGCCAGGTCGAGGTCTTCATCCTTCAGGACGACTCGTGCCGGCACTTCGGTGCCGTCGGGGAGACGGTACTTGGCCTCGCTGATGTCGGCCTTGATGCGGAACGACTTCTGCTCGCCACCGACGTTCACCTTGAGGTTGCCCATGGCGCTGGTGGGATCGAGCGCGGTCAGCGAACAGATCGCCAGCCCCGACGGGTCCAGGAGCGTGGCCGCGATCTCGTTCTTCTTCTCCTGCTCGTTGAGCCGGGCTCCCGCCATGTCGCCCTGCATCGACAGCTTGATCGTCACCGTCACTGAGATCACCGCTTTGTCGCAGGAGGCAAGAACCTTTCGCCCCGTCTCCGCAATGGCCGCGTCATCCGCGCGTACCGTCGCGGCCGCACCGGCCCACAAGCTCACCGCCAATGCCGCGGCCAGAATCTTCCGGGAAATCATGTTTGCCTTTCGTAGAAGCAGGTTGAATTTCAGATCCGGGATGCCAAATTTCAAATTTCAAATTTCGGATTTCAAATTTTCAGATTCCCTCTCATCGCCAGTCGGGTTCGATCTCGAGGTACTTCGTGGAAATCCCCCGGCGTATGAAGAACACCAGCCGCCGGGGCTTGTCCTTGCGGGCCCGATCGAGCACGCTCTTGAGGTCGCCCACGTTCGTTGTCGTCTTCCCGTTGACGCTGATGAGCACGTCGTTGTTGCCCAGGCCACCCAGCGCCGCCCAGCCGGCCGGCTCCACCTGCTGCACCAGCACGCCGGCAACGCCGTCGTCCAGTTTCATGCGGTTGCGGTCGTCAAAGACCATGTCGCGGGCGGCGAACTCGAAGTCCGTGTCAATATACTGCCTGGCGTTCTCGATCCGGCTCGGAGCGGCTTCGAGCGCCATCTTCAGTGTCTGCGGCTTGCCGTCGCGGAGGATCGCCATCTCCACCTCGTTGCCCAGCGGGAACTTCCGCACCAGCGACTCGAAGACCTCCGTGTCCTCCGGCTGCGACGCCTCGATCCTGACTCCGCCGATCGCCGTGATCACGTCGCCGGCCTTCACGCCGGCCTTCTCGGCCGACTGGCGGGCGAAGACCTCGGTCACGCGCACGCCCCTGGCGCCCTTCATGCCCAGCGCCTCGGCCAGATCGCTGGTCAACACCTGCGTCGCCATGGCCGGCCAGGCCTTGCGCACGCGCGCCGGCTTGTCTTCCGGCTCGTCCTTGCCGATCTTCACGACGCTGGCCATTTCCCGGGCATGGCGCTGGAACTTGACCAGCACCGGCAGCCGCTCGGTTCTCCCGGCCGTCAAATCATCGGACAGTTTGGCGAGTTCGGCGGTGTTGGCCACGTCGCGCCCGGCCGCCTGCACGATGATGTCGCCACTCTCCAGCGGCAGCTTCGAGTCGGCATTCGGCCCACCGGCACGAACCGAGTCCACAATCACGCCCCTGGTTGATTCCAGATGATTCTCCAGCATTACGTTCCGCGTGATGTCCCGGGCCGTAATGCCCCAGCTCTTGAGCTCCGCGGGTTTGCCCTGGGGGCGTTGTCGCTCGATAGTCGTCAACTGGATCGTCTGTTTCCGCCCGTTGCGCTCAAGCTCGATCGGCACCGTCTGGCCGATGGGCGTCGACAGGATGAGCTGATTGAACGGCGGCATGTCTTCGGCCACCCGCACCGACACGGCCTGGCCGCTGTAGCTGAGGATCAGGTCGCCGCTCTTAAGGCCGGCCTTGTCGGCGGGCGAGCCGGCGATGACGCCGGCGACCAGCACGCCGGTCGTGCGGGGATCGTCCTTGAGCCGCGGCTGGATGGACATGCCCGTCCAGCTTCGCGGCACATCGCCGTGCTTGAGAATCTCCCCGACAATGTATTTCGCGAGATTGGACGGAATGGCCCCGCCCAGCGACGCCACGCCGATCTCGTTGATGCCGATGATCTCGCCGGCCAGGTTGACCAGGGGCCCGCCGGAGTTGCCGCCGTAGATGACGGCGTCGTGGGCGATCCAGCGAACGGTGGATCCGACGTCCTCGCCATCGAGCCGGAACGCGGCCGAAAGGCCGCGCGGCAGGATGAGTTGGGTGTTGGAGATGATCCCGCGCGTCACCGACTGCGAGAGCGCGCCGGGCGAACCCATGGCCAGGACGACGTCGCCGACCCTCACCTTGTCCGAATCGCCCCAGGTGGCCACCGGGAGCGGCGTCTTGTCCTTGCGCGTTTCCAGCTTGAGTTTCAGCACGGCCACGTCGGCCAGCGGATCCGTGCCGACCAGCGTGGCGTCGACGTCCTCATGGTTCGAGAGATTGACGACGATTCGCGTGGCATTGCCGGCCACATGGTGGTTGGTCACGACGTAGCCGTCGGCCGAGATGATCGCGCCGGAACCGGCGGCCTGCATGCGTTGCATGCGTCCGCTTTCGGGTTCCTGGAGGACGACGAATATCCGCACGAGCGCGGGATAGACGCGTTTGAGCGCGGTGTCGATCTCGGCCGCTCCGTCCGGGGCCGGTTCGCGCGCGGCGGCACCCGCGGTCAGACCCAGTGCAACGGAGAACGCCAGAAAGAGCACGGTCCATCTCGCAATCATCTTCGTCATATCCATAACCCATCCGCGTGGAAGGCCAATCAGAATGCGCCGGCGGCGAGGAAGTTTCGGCATCCCTGGCGTGAACCCGTGGCCCGCGCCCGGCAGTCCACATTGCGGTGCGGGTTCCGAGCCTGCAATCCGAAAGCGGGCTGGACGCCTGTGCCACAAATTCACTTCTCCGCCGCCAGGCGGCCGGCTTGCAGGAGCATGACGCGGTCGGCCTGTTCGCGGGCGAGTTCGCGGTCGTGGGTGACCATGACGATGGTCTGGCCCTGCTGGCGGTGGAGTTTCTGGAGGACGCTCATGATTTGCAGGCCGGTTTCGGCGTCGAGATTGCCGGTCGGCTCGTCGGCGAAGAGGACCTTGGGCTCGTTCATGAGAGCCCGGG
Organism: Tepidisphaeraceae bacterium; assembly: GCA_049514055.1. Classification (GTDB taxonomy): domain Bacteria; phylum Planctomycetota; class Phycisphaerae; order Tepidisphaerales; family Tepidisphaeraceae; genus JANYKD01. The sequence goes on from JBEKVL010000002.1 coordinate 10,028, forward strand.
CGATGGCCACGCGCTGGCGCTCGCCGCCGGAAAGCTGGTTGGGGCGGTGCTTCAGACGATGGGCCAGGCCCAGGTCGTCGAGCAACTGGCGGGCGCGCTCGCGAAGTTGGGGCTTGCGGGCATGGAAACTCAGCCAGGAATGCTGCACCATGCTGGGCAACAGCGTGTTGTCCAGCACGTTCAGTTCAGGCAGCAGATGATAGAACTGGAAAACGAAGCCGAAGTGGCGGTTGCGCAGGAAACTGCGCTGGGAAGCCGACAGCGTTTCGTATTCCCGGCCGTCGTATTCGACTCCGCCCGAGTCGGCGACATCGAGCGCGCCCAGCAGGTGCATGAGCGTGCTCTTGCCGGAGCCGGAGCGGCCTTCGATGGCGACAAATTCGCCGCGTTTGACGGTCAGATCGACGTGCTTGAGCACCTGGATGAGGCTGTCGCCCATCTTGAAAGCCTTGCTCAGGCCGGAGCAGCGGAGGAAGACCTTTGCGGGCGACGAGGGTTTGGCGGGCGTGGTTTCCATGGCTACTCCCATCGCAGTGCCTCCACGGGGTGAAGGGTGGCGGCGCGAATGGCCGGGACGAGGGCGCCGAGGACGGCCGCGAGAACGGCCGCGGCGACGACGATGGTGGTTTCCAGGGCGTCCATGGTGTTGGGAATGGTGTCGAAGATGTAGACCTCGGGGTTCCAGATGACCAGGCCAAGGGTCCGGCCGAGGAAGTCGTGGATTTCGTTGATGTTGTGGACGATGAGGAAGGCCGCGAGCAGGCCCATGCCGCCGCCGACGAGGCCGATCGTGAAGCCGTAGCCCAGGAAGATGCCGGCGACGCCCTGCGAGGTGGCCCCGACGCTCTTGATGATGCCGATGTCGCGCGTCTTTTCGGCTACGATCATATAGAATATGCAGAATATCAGAAACACGGCGACAATGCTGATGATGGCGCAGATGAAGGTGACGAGGAACTTCTCGTGTTCGACGGCCGAGAGAAAGGTGGCGTGCTGCTCCTCCCACGTCTTGACGCGGATGAGGCCGGGATCGATCTTGTGCTCGGCGACGATGCGTTGGACGATGCCGTCGATTCTCGGCTTCATGGCGTTGGCGTCGCCGCTGTCCTTGAGCGCTACCTGGATGGCGCTGCAGCGGGCGGGCTTGCCGTCCTGGGCATCCATCATCAGATCCTTCTGGAGCGTGTCGAAGGGGACATACACGTAGCGTGAGTCGTACAGGTGGGCCTTGGTGCGGCTGTCGTCGATGATCCAGTAAAACCGCCGGGCCTGCTCGGTGAGGTCGAGCTTGGAATTGTCGGGCGACATGGGGACGACCGTGAGGTCGACGCAGGCGTCATAGAGGTATGGCGGCCGGACGATCTTGCCGCCCTTGTCTTTGTGCAGGCCGATCACGCCGCTGCCGACGACCATGCCGGTCCATGTCCGGGGATCGGGGCCTTTATAGCCCTGTGGCGGGAAATAGGGCACAGCCGTCCAGAGATTGAAGTTCAGCTCCGTGGCGGAGCTGACAGCCTGGACATCGATCGCCCCGGCCTGCTCAACGAGTCGGCCCTTGTCGTCTTCGGCTGCCCGGATGCGAACCTGCGGCGTGGCGCCCTTGGTCTGCAGATACCGCCGGGCAATCTCCGACCCGCCCATGTTGAACCTGTGGTAGGTGTGCCCGGAAATCACGCCGATGTTCACGGCCGCCGGAAGCTTGTCGGCGTACTGCGCTTCGGCCGCCGCCTTCTCCGGGTCTGACGTGGCCAGAATCTGCTTGGCCAGCTCGTCGGCCACCAGTACCCCGCCAACATTGCCGCCGAGGCGATAACAGGAATTGCGGAACGAGTTAACCTGCTGGATATCCGAGGGATAGCCGACGACCATGACGCCGTCGCGGTATTTGCGGTTGATGCTGATCAGCCCATACGTCTGGACGACAGGTCCGGCCGATTTGACCTCGGGCAGCTTGCGAATCTCGGCCAGCATCTGTTCGTAGTATGGGAAACCGGTCATGGAGACGCAATCGACGACGATATCGCCTGACAGGCCCTTGAACTGGGAGCGGAACATGCGCAGCCAGCCGCCCATGATGCTCATGACGACGAGGACCATCATCGTGCAGAGCATGACGGCGACGAGGGAAACCCAGGCGATGCGTCGCTTGCGGAGGTACTTGAGGATGAGCAGGAGTTTGTACATGGGGGGAGGGGTTCAGGGTTGGAGGTTCAGTCATCTGCCGAGGGATGAAGGCACTAAGGCACAGAGGCACGAAGGGGAGGAGCGGAGGGCGATCATCCGTGAATGGAGCATAGCGGTCCTTTGAGGGGGTATTGTTACCGAAGAGCGGGGGAGAGGGAAGGATGTGTGCGATGTTCGGAGTTCACGCTTCGTGTCTCGTCGACTGAACGCCTGAAAGTCACGCTAAAGCGTGAACTCCGAACGCGATCAGACGCCACATGCAATTGCCTTGGACCAGGGTATATTCCATGCCGTATGAGAACACCTCTCCTTCTCGCGGCGTGGATGTGCTGCCTGATATTGTGCCCGCTGGCACGCGCGGCCGAGGGCATGGCGTTTACCGGCGATTCTCCGATCTACGAGGCAACCTCGTCGCCGGCGCTGGACCTCGGCGATAAGGTGACGCTGGAAGCCTGGGTGCAGGCCGATCCCATGCCTGGCGGCGGCGGGCGGATCATCGACCGCATGCCACCCGGTTCGCAAGATGGATATCTGCTGGACACCTGGCCGGGCAATTCGCTGCGGCTGATCACGGCCAACGGGCAACTGCGGTTTGACGCCAGACTTCCGGCCGACAAGTGGACGCATGTCGCCGGCGTCTACAACTCGCCCAAGAAGATCATGCGGCTCTATATCAACGGCAAGGAAGTCGCCGCGACCCAGGAGGGAAAGTTCCCGCCGCTGAGCAAGTGCGATGCGCCGCTGCGCATCGGGGCCGATCCGAATGGGGAGAACCGGTTTCTCGGCCGCGTTCGCCGGGCGGCGGTTTACTCGCGGGCGCTGACGGCCGACGAGATCGCCCGGCGGTTTGCCGACGCGAGCGCCAAGTTGGACGGTACGGTCGGCGACTGGATCTTCGCCGAGAAGTCCCCGGACAGACTCACGCCGGTCGCCGGGAATGTGTCGTTGCGAATACCGCTGGCCTACGCCGGCTCGACCGCGGCCCCGGAGCAGCCGCTGTCGCTCTGGTATCGCAAGCCCGCCGCGCGATGGACCGAGGCGATGGTGCTGGGCAACGGGCGGATCGGCGGGATGGTGTGGGGTGGCGTCGAGCGCGAGCAGGTGGACCTGAACGAGGATACGCTCTGGTCGGGTGAACCATCGTTGTGGAAGAACCCGGAGGCCCTGCCCAACCTGCCGCGAATCCGGCAATTGCTGCTCGAGGGGAAGAACAAGGAGGCATCAGACCTGGTCCGGCAGAAGATGCACGGTGTCTACAATCAGTGCTACATGCCGATGGGCAAGCTGGTGCTGGACATCGCCCAGCCCGAGGACGTCCGTGACTATCGCCGCGACCTGGATCTGACCCAGGCGATCGCCCGCGTGAGATACACCGCGGGGCAGACTGCATTTGTGCGAGAGACGTTCATCTCGGCTGTCGACCAGGCGCTGGTCATGCGCCTCTCGGCCGACAAGCCCGGAGCGATCGCCTTCGCTGCCAGCCTCAAGAGCGAACTCCGGCCCAAGGTGTCGGGACAGAACGGGCAACTCATCCTCGACGGCCGGTGCCCCATTCAGGCCGACCCCAGCTACGTCGGCCAGCACCGCGTGATTTTCGACGACGCGGCGAACCCGCGCGGCATGAAGTTCCAGATGCGCCTGGCCGCCCGCGCCGATGGCGGTTCCGCGGCCATCGAGAAAGAGCAACTGGTCGTGAAAGGCGCTAATTCGGTGACGCTGCTGCTGACGGCCGCCACGAGTTTCAACGGCCCGCACAAGAGCCCCAGCCGCGAGGGCAGGGATCAGGCCGCCATCGCGGCCGCCGACATGACCAAGGCCCTGGCCAAGACCGACGCTCAATTGCGAACCGATCACGTCGCCGATCATCAGCGTCTGTTCAACCGCGTCTCGCTCAACATCGGCTCGCCGGCCGGCGAAGTGCCCACCGATCAGCGCCTGCGCAAATACGAACCAGGCAAAGACCCCGGACTGGCCGCGTTGTACTATCAATTCGGGCGATACCTGCTCATCGCCAGTTCTCGCCCCGGCACGCAGCCGGCCAACCTCCAGGGCATCTGGAACATCAGCCTCAACCCCGACTGGTCGGCCAACTGGACGCTGAACTGCAACGCCCAGATCAACTACTGGCCGGTGGAGTCGGCCAATCTTTCCGAGTGCCACCTGCCTCTGCTGGACCTGGTCGAGGAACTCAAGCTTGACGGCTACAAGACGGCCAGAGAGATCTACGGCGCGCGTGGATGGGTCGCCCACCACAACACCGACCTCTGGCGCGGCGCCGGCCCGGTCGATGGCGACCCCGTCTGGTTCATCTTCCAGACCGGCGGGGCCTGGCTCTGCCAGCACATCTGGGAACACTACCAGTTCACCGGCGACGTTGACTTTCTCCGCCGCAGCTATCCCACCCTGCGCGATGCCGCCCGCTACTTCCTGGACACCATGATCCACGAGCCGAAGCACAACTGGCTCGTCGACGCCCCGGCCACCAATTTCGAGAACCACTTCCGCAAACCCAGCGGCGAAACCGCCTCGGTCTGCATGGCCCCCACGGCCGACGTGCAGATGATCCGCCAGCTTCTGCTCAACTGCATCGCGGCCGCGCAACTTCTCGATATCGACCCCGACTTCCGCGCCGAGTGTGAGAAAGCCATCGCCCAACTCCCGCCGATGCAGATCAGCCCGCGCACCGGCCATCTCCAGGAATGGCTCGACGACTGGGACCACGCCGATCCGCACAACTGCCAGATGCTCAGCCAGTGGGGCGTGATTTGCAGCAACCAGATCACCCCGCGCGGCACGCCCGATCTGGCCAAGGCCGTGCTCAAGACTATGCAGGATCGCGGCGTCGATCAAGGCACCGGCTCGTGGCAGGGCGCGTTTCCATCCAACTCCTACGCCCGGCTGGGACAAGCCGACAAGGCGCTCTACGTTATTGACCGCCACCTCAAACACAACGTCAACCCCAATTTCTCCGCCAACTTCGGCGGCATGGCCGCCTGGGAGATCGACGGCAATCTCGGCATCACCTCGGCCATCGGCGAGATGCTCCTGCAAAGCCACACCGGCGAAATCCACCTGCTCCCCGCCCTGCCCGCCGCCTGGCCCACCGGCTCCGTCGCCGGCCTGCGCGCCCGCGGCGGCTTCGTCGTGGACCTCACCTGGAAATCCGGCAAGCTGACCGAATCCCGCATCCAGTCGCTGCTCGGTAATCCCCTGACGATCCGCTACGGCGAGAAGAGCCTCTCGCCGACGATCGCGAGGGAACAGACGTATCGATTCAGCGGCGAGTAGCTCTGCAAAGATATTCGGCAACACATTCCTACGTACACGGTAGATCCCAATGTGAGCGGAGCGATGATCCATCCCGCCCGCTGGTTGGCCGGCCTCGTTTGCCTGCTTGGCCTCCTTCATACCCCCTGCTGCTCCGCCCAGACCACCCGACCGATCACTCCCGAACTCCCGGCCCTCGCCCGGGAACCGGACAAGACCATTCGCCTCGGCCCGCAAACTGGCATTCACTCGTTCGCCCTCAGTCTCGACGGCAAAACGGCCTATGTCCACGCGGGGCGTAAGTATCCCGGCATTGAGGAATTGCGCGACGAACTGCTCGCCGTGGACCTCAAGGCCGGGAAAGTCGAGCGGGAGATCGCCAGTCCGTCGGGGCTCGGCAAGGAGCCGTGGAGCGAGAGGATGTTGCTGGCGCCGGATGGGAAGACGATCATGGTGTTCTATGACGAAGGCCGCGAGGACAGCGTGCCCATACGGCAGATCAATCTGGCGACAGGGAAGGTCGTGCGGGAGATAACTGTGGAGCAGTTCGGCGGCCACTGCTATGGCTGGCAGCCGATGTTCTCGTCGGACAGCCAGTCGGTCTATTTCAGCCGAGGCGAAGACACCCAGCATCTCGTGGCTTGGAATCTGAAGCAGAACCGGGAGATCCACCGGCTCAAGCTTCCGGACAAGATCCTGGATGATCACGAGTATGTCGTCGGCCTGTGGCCACAAGGGCAATTCGTGACGATGGTCGAATCGTCCTGGTCGAAATTCGATGGATTCCAGGTCAGCCGTTGGAATCCAGCAAACAACATACGAGATAACACGTTCACCGCCCCAGGTGTTCCCGTTGCCTGCGGCATCGAAATGGCACCTGTGTATGCCACCGCCAGTCAGCTCTTTGCGGTTGTATTCGACTCGGATTGGGAGCGCCCCTATATCGGCGTATGGGATCTGGCGTCGCGACGTCAACAGCGGAAGATCGCGCCACCGAATGACTTTCGGTTTCGCCGCGTTTCCACAACGAACGACAATCGCCTGGTGCTGGCCGAGAACGGCAATGGCACGATCGCCGTGTACGACATGGCGACCAGCGACTGGGTCGGCCGCCTCAGCCTGATGAGCCAGTGGACCTATTCACGCCAGCCGGGGCTCTTGCTTTCGGCCGACGGACACACGCTGCTGGCCCGGGACGCAACATACGATCGCCAGGGCCGCGAGAACGATGAGGACTTTCTGGCCGTCTTCGACCTCTCCCGCTACTACACCGCGCCCGCCACACAACCCGCGCCAGTCAGACCATGAAACGCCTTCTCCGCATTCTTCTCAACACCGCGACGATACTGTCGCTGCTTCTGTGCGTGGCCACGGTCATAATCTGGGTGCGGAGCATTCGCGTTCGGAACAGCCTGTATCGGGAAACAACGTGGCACGGCAGGGATTCGTTGGTCCACGAGCACTTCACGTCCAGCAATGGGGCCGTCTGGTTCACTTCGTTCGACGGAACTTGCCCGGTTTCCGCTAGGAGTGGGCCTCTCAATTCATGGAACTGGAGCGTCGAGCCACGCGGGTCGGCGGAGGAAGAGCCACATGGTTGGTGGTTCCGCCTGCGCCGCTCAAATTATGAGTTTCATCTCTACGCGCCGTATTGGCCGTTGCTTACGGCAGCCCTGATACCGCCGCTCTGGTGGCTGGCGGGATGGACAAGCAGGGGTCAGTGTCGGAAGCTGGGTCATTGCCCCGTCTGCGGCTACGACCTCCGCGCCACTCCCGACCGCTGCCCGGAATGCGGCGCAATCCCGCCAAAGTCGCAGTCGATCGCATGACCTTTGGACTGCGGCGGCTCGACGCCGCTTTTCCATCGGCGTCACAACCCGCGTAATCCCACCAAGCTCGTTGCTCAGCGGCCAATCGCCTCCGTCCGCCTGTCGTTTTGCTCCGATTCGACCAACTGACGCCGCCCGCGTGTTGAAAGGCGGCGTCGAGCCGCCGCATTCCCAAAACATGCAACCGGCAACAACTTCGGACACCAAGCGTAGTTCCTGTTGAATCCATGTTCCGCCTCGCTCTCATCCTCCCGCTCCTGGCCACCCCCTGTCTGGCGGCCGCGCCGACCACATTGCCAACACAGAAAGTCCGCCTTCCCGGCACCACGCTCGAAATCGAAATGGTCAAGATTCCCGCAGGCAAGGTCGTACTGGCCGGGCTTAAGCCGGGGGATGAGACTCGCGTGGTCGCGGTCAAATCCGTCTGGATCGCCACCACCGAAACCACTTGGGAACCGTTCCAACAGTGGGCGTTTGGCCTTTATCGGAACAATCCTCGCGCTGCGCAGGCCGCAGTCGATGCCCTCACCACGCCCACCACTGCGCTTCTGACCGTTTCCGGTTACGGTTGGCAGGGCGAAGGCGCGCCGGCGTTGAGCATGGGATACGATAGCGCCAAGGCCTACTGCGTCTGGCTCACGGTCGCGACCGGCCGGCGTTTGCGCCTGCCGACGGAGGCCGAGTGGGAGTATGCCTGCCGGGCGGGAGGCCCCCCGGAATACCTGGATGAGAAGAAGCTGAGTCAGATCGCCTGGTATCGCGAAAACTCCCCGACCGACGATTTCCCGGATGGCCGGACGCATCCCGTGGCACAGAAGAAAGCCAATCCCTGGGGTCTTTACGACATGCTGGGCAACGTCGCCGAGTGGGTTGATATCGGCAATGGGGAAGTGCCGTTTGTCAAGGGCGGCTCGTTCCTCAGCAAACGCATCGAGATCAATTCCACCGATCGGCTGTATTATCTCCCGAGTTGGCAAATGCGCGACCCCCGGGATCCGAAGGATCGGTGGTGGCTTTCCGACGCGCCCTTTGTCGGCTTCCGGATGGTCTGCGACGATGACCCGCCAACAACCCGGCCAGCGGGCCGGTGAGCAGGCATGGTCATTCCAGAAACGGCAGGAAGATTGTCTTTCCGAAATCTATTAAGGGGCGGACATCAGACGTAATGAAGTATTGTTAGTCATCTTATGATTCTCCTTGACCTCCTTGGCCTCACGACCACGACCGCCAAAGTCGACGGACTTTCAGGCCTGCGGAGTTGATCTTGGCCAACTCCTCACAGCGACAGATCCGCCTGATGCAGATGGATGATCCATGGCGGCGTTTGCGCGAGGTAGGCTCGCAGGTGCCGCGCGCGGGAGAAGTAGAACAGTGACAGGCCGCCCTGGGCGAAGATGGCGATGACAATCACCAGCGCGTACACGGCCAGTGACAGGGTTCGGCTGAGGCTTTCGAACGGTTTCAGGGCATCGGCCAGCGCGGGGTCGGAGGCGGCGGCGTCGGCGTAGATGCCGGGGCCGGTGTACTGCATGTAGAGGCTGACAAGGGCGTAGAGGATGAGCAGCGCACCGAGCGCGAGTTGATTGAAGGCGAGCGTGCGGATGGCCGCGGGATCGAGGCGGCGGAGTTGCCGGGCGGCGCGGAGTTCGACGAACGCGACCGTGCCCATCCCCAGAGCGAGGATCAGGCTGACCGGGGACGCGATGCCGAAGAGCAAAGTAAGGACGGCGAAAGCGGCGATGGTGCCGCCGTCGAACCGGGCGATGGAAATGGCCCTGCGAATCTTCCCGGCCGAAGCGCGCGCGGCCGCGAGTTGACGGAGATGCTCGGCCGATAGTGCCGGCGGCGGCGGAGAGGAGGATGGGAGCGGAGGAGGCATTGGCACAATCATGTTATCGGGCCGTGGGGCCGCGGGGTTGAGGCCCGATCCGCCCGCAGCCTGATCGGTCGGCCGGTACGCGGGGCCGCCCTGGCAATCCTTGCCAGCGACGCAGGCCCCAGTTGCAGAGTGGTCTCGGTTGGATGCTGTCACGATATGGCCCTCAACCCTGGGCCAGCAGTTTCTTCGCCCGCAGGATGATGTCTCGATCCATGACCATCTTCCCCGCCATGCCGACGAGTTGCTGCAATTCGTCCAATGCCTGATCCCGCTCGAGCGGGTCGGCGATAGTCGCAATCTGTTGCATCAAAGCGGCCACACGCTTGCGATCAACACCGTCGTTGCTGTTGGGAGTGCCGGGATTCACGGACGGTCCTTTCGTATGAATGAGCGAAGATCATACGCGGTCGCAGTGAACGCCAACAGGTGTGCCGGTGATCGCGTCCCCGGACCTGTGCCGTTCGTCCTTGCTCCTTCATTCGTCATGCGAATTTCGAGTTTCGTCATTCACGCCATCAAACCCTTAAACCTCCGCCCGGATTCGGGTATACATCCCTCAGTTCCGTCCGGCGTCACCACCAGACGGCAGGAGGAGTTATGCCAATGACCTCTCGGGAACGAGTGCTCGCCGCGATCAATCATGTCCAACCCGATTGCGTGCCGGTCGATTTCGGAGCCCACCGCTCCAGCGGCATCATGGCCATCGCCTACCGCAAACTCCGCAAGCATTTGGGGCTATGTGAGCGGCCCATCCGCGTCTACGACCTAGTCCAGCAACTGGCCATCGTCGACGAGGACGTGCGACAGCGCTTCGGCATCGACACCATCGAACTGGGGCGCGGATTCTGCAACGAGGACCGCTTCTGGAAGCCCTGGCGGCTGCCCGATGGCGGCGATTGCCTGATCCCCGCCTGGGTCGATGTGCGAAAGGAAGACGGCGACTGGGTGCTCCACAGCAGCACCGGCCGGGCCATCGGCGTGCAGAAGCCGGGCATGCTCTATTTCGACTCGATCCACTGGCCATACCTGGATGAAGTGCCCGACGATCTCTCCAACCTGCCCGAGGCGATGAAAGACATCATCTGGGTCGTGCCCTCGCCGCCGGGACCGGGCGCGGATCTGGCCGCCGGGGCCAAGGCATTGCGGGCTTCGACCGATCGCGCCATCGTCGGCCTGTTCGGCGGCAACCTCATCGAGTGGGGGCAATTCCTCTGCCGCAACGACGGCTTCCTGATGTTGCTGGCCGGCGAGCCGGAGAAGGCGCACAAACTTCTCGACCGCCTGACCGAGATTCACCTGGCCAACCTGGAGAAATACCTCGGCGCGGTCGGCCCGTATATCGACATCATCCTCTTCGGCGACGACCTGGGAATGCAGACCGGCCCGCAAATCTCGCCCAAGATGTACCACGAATTCTTCTTCCCGCGACACCGCGCCATGTGGCAGCGGGCCAAGCAACTGGCCAAGGTGAAGGTGATGCTCCACTGCTGCGGCGGCGTCCGGCCGCTGTTTGAAGACCTCATCGCCGCCGGGCTGGAAGCGATCAACCCCGTGCAGATCACCTGCGACGGCATGAACGCGGCCGGCCTGAAGAAGGACTTCGGCTCGCGGATGTGCTTCTGGGGCGGCGGCTGCGACACGCGGCATGTCCTGCCCAAAGCCACGCCCCCCCAGGTCCGCGAACACGTCCTCGCCCAACTCGCAACCCTGTCCCCCGGCGGCGGATTCGTCTTCCAGCAGGTCCACAACATCATGGCCGACGTCCCGCCGGAAAACATCGTCGCGATGTTTGATGCCGTGGCGGAGTTCAATCGGCGCCGGTAGGACAGACATTCCTGTCTGTCTCCGCCCGCACGGCAGGGCAGACATTCCTGTCTGTCTTCGCCCGCACAGTAGGGCAGACATTCTTGTCTGTCTCCATTTGCATAGGAGTACAGCCATGGACTGCAAGAAAGAAACCAACAAACACCACTGCAACTGCTCCTACGAGCCCTGCGGCCGCAAGGGAATCTGCTGCGACTGCCTGCGCTATCACCTGGCCAGCCGCGAACTGCCCGGCTGCTGTTTCCCCGACAAAGCCGAGGCCACCTGGGACCGCAGCTTCGAGGCTTTCGCCCGCGCCTGGCAACTCAAGGGGTAGGATTCAAACGCAGCGAAAAACCGCATTGGCGGTATCCAAGACGAGGGTGGACACAGCAAAGCGTATACGAACTGAGGTGGAAGAACGTGAGTTGCGGGCGATTGTCAACGCGTGGGCGTCGTTGGCACCCGAGTTGCAGGCGGCCGAGCTGTCGATCGTGGCGGCTGGGCGTCGTGGGCGGTCGTAACGGATCATGGCGGGCGGATGCGTGGTAGGATGCTGTCTTGGCGACGGAGGGATCGGGCCATTGCAGTTCCAGCGACGGGCGGGGATACCGGTGCAATGGCCCAATCTTGTAGCCGTCAATCCCGGGGCGGGTGGATGGGTCGGTGGGGCACATCCTCGCCGATCAACGGAATGTAACCCGGACGGTTCGCCCCGCATTCGGGACAACGGTCAGGTGTACCCCGCATGTCATAGCCACAGCGGAGGCATTGTTTGTAGTGCTGCCGATCTACCTTATAGTGCGATGTGGGCGGTACAGACACTGTCTTGCCGGGCTTCCTGCGGTACAGCCAGACGGTTAGCAACACGCCAAAGACCCCGAGCAGGCCCAAGAGGAACAGGATCTCGCCACTCGAATTCATCATCCAATCCGAACTTTGTGTTCTCATTCGCCTCTGTGTTCAATCCTCTTCTTCCCTTCCCCGCAGTTCCGGCCGCACGTCGCGCCCTTCGCCAGCCAGCAGAAACATCCGCATTCCCCAGACATTGCACCCCCTCCGCCGATCAGCACTTCTACTGACAACGGACCACGGACTATTGACTCGGCGCCAGCAGCCGCATCAGTAAATCGCCGGAGACGTGGTCGGCCGGGTTGTCGGCAGTGTCGTGGGCACACTGAAGATCGGCTTGAGCCGCTCGGGCAGGTCTTCGACGCGCAGCGCCGGGTTCTGCTTGAACGGTGTATATAACGGATCGCCGATCATGCTCATCTGCCAACTCGCGAAACGGTTGGTCCGCCAGTAGACCTCGGCCAGCGGCAGCTTGCCGGTCATCAGCAGCGGGAAGAAGTCGTCGGCGGCCGGGAAGGCGATGAGATAGGGTTCGGCGACCGAGCCGAGCGTGGCCGAGATGCCATCGCTGATGAGCCCGCGACACCAGCCCTTTTCGTCGGGGGCCCGAAGGCTGACGAGTTCGAAACTGGCAACATGAAACCCGACCGCGCCGGGATTGAACCGGCAGGCCGGGACGTAGTTACGGACGCTGTACCAGCCACAGTAGAGCGCAACGTTGGTTGCCGAGTTGGCCGGCAATACGGCCGGCGAGACGTCGTGCAGCATGGGGAGCTTCGTCTTCGTGCGGACGATTTCGGCGAGGTTGCGGATGGACTGGTCGTACCAGCCGTATTTTCCGGGCTGGGCCTGTTCGCCGTCGGCGTTGATGGAGCGGCTGTCGAGTACGACCTTGCCGCGCAGCCCCTCGCGCTCGGCCTTGAGCGAGGTGAGAATCATCTGGCGGACTTCGCCCGCCTGGGCGGCGTCGAGACGGCAGGTCATCACGATCGACCGCTGGGCCGCGAGCAGTGGCGTCTCGTAGAACATCGGGTTCGTCTGCCAGCTCGATCGCGGATAGTAATTCCACCACAACAGGGCCAGTTCACTCTCAAACGATGCCCCGGTGTTTTCGGGTTTGAGATAGTCGAGCTGGGCCTGGATCACCCGCAGCAGATCGACCCGGCCGAACACGTCGCCGATTAGTTTGCGTACGCGGGCGCGGGACTCCGGGTCGAAACGACGGTCCTCCAGGCGGCCGATCTCGGCGGTGGCGGTCTGGACCGCCCGGCGGATGTCCGCGAATTGCTCCTTGCTCTGCGGGTCCGCGACATTGTCGTCGCCAAAGACGCGGAGCACCTCGGCCGGCCCGCCGAGTTCCTTGAGATACGCGGTCAGTTCCTTCATGCGCCGCGACCGCTCGGCCGGGTCGTCGCTGGCGGTCGCTTCCATCGCCAGCGGGCTCAGGGCCGCCCGCACCCTCTGCTCCAGGTGCAGCGGGTCCATCCCCGCCAGCGGCGTGAAGGTTGGTTTGGCCGTTTGTGCCGCCCGTTCCATGCGGTCGAGAATCAGGCGGACGGCATCGTTCTGCCGGGCCTGCTCGGCCAGCAGCGCGGCGATCTCATCGCGCTCGGCGGCAGTCATCTGGTGCGCGGTAATGCGCAGGGGGACTCCGTAGAACGTGACGATGCACCGGACCTTGTTGACGAGATTCCGCGAGCGGATGAACTCACGCACCGCGGGAACCACATCCTGCTCGTAAGCGACAAAGCCGATCTCGTCCCCCAGGGGCAGCGGCAGCGAAAGAATGCGGCCGTCGGGAACGCCGCGGGATGTCCGGTAGAATTCCGCCAGGGCCGCGCTCTGCGGAATGTTCCGGTTGGCCAGCAGCAGCAGTTCGTCGGGTTCGAGGGCCTGGCAGCGGGTCATTCCGGTTGTCAGGACCGCGATGGCCGCAAGCACGCAGGCGAAGATGCGGCGGAGGTTAACCATGCCGTGTATCCCGTGATGGAGGTACTGCATCAGGTTCCCACAGATGGCGCGATTGAGCAAGGGCGCACGTGGGACTCGTTTCGCCGGGAGCGCGGCCGTCTCCGGCCGCCTCGGGGAGCGGCCGGGGACGGCCGCGCTCGCACACCCAAGCGCACAAAAAGAGGCGGACCACGCGCAAGGTCCGCCTCCATGATGTCTGCACTTGGTCGAGAACCGGGGCTGTCCGCTCAGACGGCCCGCCGATCGCTCCCGACGCGGCTCTGGTTACTCGGCCGCAACCTGCTGGACGTTCTGCGGATTGCCGGCCTGCAGGGCTGCCTGGGCGGCGGGAAGCTGTTGGGCCTGGGCGGCTTCCATGAGGCCGACGAGGGCCTTGATCTCGCGCAATGACTCGGGGCTGCCCCACATCAGAACCCAGTCAACGTGCCAGTTGCAGCGCTCGAACGTGCAGCCTTCGAGATGATAGATGGTCTCGCGCAGCACCAGCGTGCAAGCGACGAACTTGCAGCGCAGGAACGCCTGGCCGCTGATGTACACGGTCTGGTTCTGGAAAGTCTCGCCTTCGTGCTTGGTAAGAAGCATGCCTACTCCTTGAAAGGAACGTGAAATGCGACCCGGTTCCCCGACGCACAAGCGCCGGGCCGTATGTCGATCAGTGACTTCAATCCTTCATCGGTTGAATCCGGGCCGCCCATTAGTGGCATAACCGCCTTGTCCGCAGGAATGCCGAACGACCCGGAATGTTCTCGCGCCCGATCTTCCTTACCGGACGCGCGGGGGGCATCTTCGCAGGAACGTGGGCGGGTTTCAAGCCGGCGGACACTTGGATGCAAGAATTGCGGGGCAGGACGGGGACGGGACGTTATATACTCTCAGTGGAAATTAACCGCGTACCCGCCCAGAATCAGATAGCGAACGCCGGCGGAGTCTAAGCAGTTGACGAGATCCCTGAAGTTTGGGTTGAGTGCTTTCATCGTATCCCCATGCGAGTTGCCGGATGTGCTCCAGCGCAATCATGCGCTCCTCGGGTGTGCGAGACCGGCAGTACTCACGATCCGCCCGGTCGGCCTCTTCAAACGAGTTATAGACCCGCATCACGGTGCGGTCCGTGTGCGTGAGATCGTAGACAAATCTCGCCAAACGTGTGCGACAATCCTTCGGATAATGTCGTTTGCCATTTGCCACATTGTAGAGCCGATTATACCACAACGAACAAGGGCCCGCCTCCTGCAAGGCAGGCCTTTTCTCGAGCACGTTGTGACTTCACAGTATTCGTGTGATAGGATTCCACCCTTGCACGGCGACACAACCATCTCCATTCTCACACGGCTGATTGGCGTGCGTCATATGCTCACCTGCGGAAAGGTGAAACTGGTCTTGGCGTGATCGGAGGACAAGATGCCTGCACGAACCAAAGGACGAGCGAAAGTCAACTTCCGTGGGCGCGAATTCGTTTGATGCCTCACACGAGTTGATTGAGGCCGAAGGGCCGCCAAGATTCGCTTGAACATTGGCGGGGCTTGGGCTCCCGCGAAGGTCCATGAAAGGGGCGCATGGGGAGCGGAGCGATCGGTCCAGCCCTGTACGAAACACGGGCGGGCACGATGGCCCGCCCGTTGGTCAGGTTTTCGGGTATTCGATTACTTCTTGTTGTAGAACGCCGGCATGGGCTTGCCGAGTTTCTCCCACTGCTTGATGACCGCCTCGGCCTTGCCGGCCGTGTTCAGCACGTTGGGCTGCAACTTGCGGCGGACCATGCCGATGATAGCCTCGCGGCCAGGTCCAAGGTAGTTGCGGGGGTCGAACTCGGCCGGCTTGGTCGCAAACACCTCGCGGATCTTGGCGGTCAGCGCCAGCCGCAGATCGGTGTCGATATTGACCTTGCACACGCCGTACTTGGTGACGGCCATGTTGATCTGATCCTCGGGAACGCCCTTGGCATTGGGCATCTTGCCGCCGTACTTGTTCACCAGGTCGATGAACTCCTGCGGCACCGACGACGATCCGTGCATGACCAGCGGCAGGCCCGGACAGGTCTTCATGATCTGCTCGATGCGGTTGAAGGCCAGCTTGGCCTCGTGCTTGAACTTGAAGGCGCCGTGGCTGGTGCCGATGGCGACCGCCAGGCTGTCGCAGCCCGTCTTTTTCCAGAAGTCCTTGGCCTGTTCCGGATCCGTCAGGAACTTCTCGACGTTCTTCTCATAATCATGCGCATCCAGACCGACAACGTCTTCCTCGATGCCGCCGAGCATGCCGAGTTCGGCCTCGACGGTGACGCCGGCGGCGTGGGACACCTTGACCGAATCGGCGGTCAACTTGACGTTCTCGTCGTAGGGATGGTGCGAGCCGTCGATCATGACGGAAGTGAAACCATCGTTGATGCACTGGTTCACGAGGTCAACCGTGTCGCCGTGGTCGAGGTGGATGGCGATGGGCAGCCAGGGATACTCGGCGACGGCCGCGTCGATGATCGCCTTGAGATAGCGCATCTTGGCGTATTTACGGGCGCCCTTGGAGATCTGGAGGATCAGCGGGCTTTTCTCGGCCGCACAGGCCTCGATGATGCCCTGGGCCAGTTCCATGTTGTTGACGTTGAACGCGCCGATCGCGAATCCGCCCGTGTAGGCGAGGTCGAACATCGGTTTGGTGGTCATGAGCGGCATATTCGTAGTCCTTTCGAGTGTGTGAGGAGCAGGATGCCCGGTGCATACGTGCCCGAGTACCGCGCGCAGTTTATGGCAAAGCGGCAGTGAATGCAAATAATTCGGACAAGTGTATCTTTTGAGTCTGCACCGGGGCCGCCAATCGCGACTGGATCGAGGTGGACGAGCCTGTAACATGCTCCGTCCCATGGAACGACGATTCGACGCGATGATCTTTGACATGGACGGGCTCATGATCGACACGGAGCGTGTCTACTGGGCAATGAACCGGGAACTGGCCTCGCGCCGGGGGAAGACCGTCTCGGCGGAGACCCTGAGGAAGATGATGGGCCGGGGGGCCATGGACTCGATGCGGATCTATGTCACGGAAACCGGGATCCCGGAGGATCCGGCGGTGTTGCTGGCGATGCGCGAGACGATGGTGCTCGAACGGTTCCGGGAGGGAGTCAGGCCAATGCCGGGGCTGCGCGAGATACTCGATGCGTTTCGCGGCCGGCTCAAGCTGGGAATTGCCACCAGTGCCCCGCGGAAGTTCGTCGAGGTGATCCTGCCGCAACTGGGGATCGAAACCTGGTTCGATGTCGTGCAGACCGGCGAGACGGTCGGCAAGGGCAAGCCCGATCCGGAGATATATCTGGCCGCCATGTCGAAGCTGGGCGTGCGGTCGGAGCGGTGCGTGGTGCTGGAGGATTCCAGACTGGGGGCGATGGCCGGGAAGAACGCGGGGGCGTATCTGATCGCGGTGCCGGATGATCTGATGAGCGGGGAGGATTTCTCGTTCGCGGATTTTCGGGCGGGGTCGCTGGACGAGGCGCGAGAGCATGTTGAGGGTTTGTTGGAAGGCGAGGTCGGAATGGAAGGTGAAGCGATGAAGGATGAGCGATGAACGAAGAACGAGGAGCGGGGGTCCGCCCGTCACCTGCCACGCGCCGGACCCCACAGGTCAACATGCAGCCGCGGGCAGTAGCGGAAGCCGGTTTCTTTGCAGAGTTCGACGATCCACTCGGCCTTGGCTCGCAGGGCGGCCGGGTCGATGCCTTCGGGCATGAGCAGCACATCTTCGGCAGACCAGTTGCGGAGGCCGTCAAGGACGCTTCGGATCTCATCCAGATCCTCGCGGCGCGAGACGACAAACTTGATCTGGAAATCCGGGCTCTGGTCGATGAACTGCTGGATCGCGGGCAGGTTGAGCCGGGTTCTCTCGTGGGTCTGCGCCCAGCGGCCGCCATCTCGCTGCCAGGGGGTCGAGTTGGCCAGTTTCGGCGAGAGCGATGCCAGGTCGATGGCCAGCGGTTTGTGGATCGTCCCGGCGGTCTCGAGCGTGACATGCAGGCCATGCTGCTTCAGCCGCGTGCAGAGTTCGGCCGCCTCCGGCTGGATGACCGGTTCGCCGCCCGTCAGGACGACATGGCGGGCCTTGAAGGCAACCGTCCGGGCGACGATCTCGTCGAGCGATACATCTCCGCCCTCGGGACTCCAACTTGTGTAGGGCGTATCGCACCAGACGCAGCGCAGGTTGCAGCCGCTGGTGCGGACAAAAACCGACGGCAGGCCGGCCAGTTTGCCTTCACCCTGGATCGAATGGAACAGTTCGGAGATCTTCACGCCACGCCTCCGGCCATGGACTCGGGAATCTGCTGTATCTGCCCCGTCCGGTCGACGCAGGCGATGGTGGACGTGCCCTCGGCCAGCACGGTCTCGCCGCGTTTGAGCACGTACTCATGGTCGATCCGCACGGTTCCCTGCTTGACTATGCGCGTCGTCAGCGACAGTTCATCATCGTATCTCGCGGGGTTCTTGTACCTGACGTCGACGCGGACGACGACAAAGAACACGCCGGCCTTCTCGAGATCGGCGTAGCTGAAGCCCTGCCTGCGCAGCAGCTCCACCCGCCCCATCTCGAAGTACTGAAGGAACCGGCTGTGGTGTACGCATCCCATCTGGTCGACCTCGGGATAGCGTACCCGGAACTGGATTGTGTGCTCGGCCATGGCGGCCCATGTTCGCCGGAGCCTTGGGAAAAGGCCAGTGGTCGTTCGTAGCCCCGCCTTCAGGCGGTTCTGAAGACCGCCTGAAGGCGGCACTACGAACTGAAACTCCTGCACGCTTGTTGCATCCGAAGCGGATTGCTCATATTGTTAACGACGGCTTTTGACTGGTCGGTCGGTGCTGGTGAGACGGTCCCACCCCGCCGGCCTGGCTGCACAAATCATATTAGAACAGGACGAGGTTTATGGCTCGCACGGCTATCCTCACGTTTGCGGACAAGAAGATCGAACTTCCCGTCATCGAGGGAAGCGAGGGCGAACTCGGCGTGGACGTCTCCAAACTCCGCGCCCAGACGGGGCTGATCACCCTCGATCCCGCCTACGGCAACACTGGGGCCTGCACGTCGGCCATCACCTTCATCGATGGCGAAAAGGGCATCCTGCGCTATCGTGGAATCCCCATCGAGCAACTGGCCGAAAAGTCCAACTTCATCGAAACCGCCTTCCTGCTCATCTTCGGCCATTTGCCCAACCAGGAGGAGGCGCTGCGCTTCCGCCGCCGTCTCACCGACAACGCCCATCTCCACGAGGACTTCAAGCACCACTTCCAGGGCTTCCCGATCGACGCGCCCCCGATGGCCATCCTCTCGGCCATGATCAACACTCTCGCCTGCTTCGAGCACAAGTTCCTCAAGATCGGCGACAACGAATCCTTCGAGGAAGCGGCCGCCAGCCTCATCTCCAAGGTCCGCACCATCGCGGCCTACACCTACCGCAAGTCGCGCGGCCTGTCTTATGTCTATCCCGACCCCAACCGCGCCTATGTCTCGAACTTCCTGCACATGATGTTCTCCAGGCCCTACCAGGACTACCACGTCGATGAGGACATCGAGGATGCCTTGAACATGGTGCTCCTGCTCCATGCCGACCACGAGCAGAACTGCTCGACTTCGACCGTCCGCATGGTCGGGTCGGCCGACGCCAGCCTCTACAGTTCCGCGGCCGCCGGCGTGTGCGCCCTCTGGGGCAAACTCCATGGCGGGGCCAACGTCGAAGTGCTGGAAATGCTCGAGAAGCTCCATAAGTCCGGCATGTCCATCGACGACTTCCTCGCACGAGTCAAGGACAAGACCGAACTATTGATGGGCTTCGGCCACCGCGTCTACAAGAATTTTGACCCCCGCGCCAAGATCCTCAAGGCCGCCTGCGACAGGGTTCTGGCCAAGGTCGGCATCAAGAACGAGCCCATGCTCGATATCGCCCGCCGGCTGGAGGAGGCCGCCCTGAAGGATTCCTATTTCGTCGATCGCAAACTCTATCCCAATGTCGACTTCTACAGCGGCATCATCCTGAAGGCCATCGGCATCCCGCTGAACATGTTCACCGTGATGTTCGCCATCGGCCGCATGCCCGGCTGGATTGCCCAGTGGAGGGAACAGCACGCCGACAAGTCCACGCGTATCGCCCGGCCGCGTCAGATCTATACCGGCCCGACGTTGCGGGACTACGTCGAACTCGACAAGCGGGTGTGACGGGTCTGTCGCCAATGGCTGCACTCTCCGCGATTACCGTGCGGGAACTCGTCCGCGAGGCCGACATCGCCTCGGCATGTGAACTGATGCGCCTTCTGCGGCCTCACCTGCGGCCGGAGACTTTCACCGCCACCGTCGCCCTGCAACGTGAGCAGGGGTATCGACTCTACGCAGGCTACAACCCAGGACTTGTCTGTCTGGCCGGCGTCCGCGAGGCCCGCACGCTTGCTCGCGGGGAACACCTGTTTGTCGACGACCTCGTGACGGCCGACGGCCTGCGCGGCCAGGGCGCGGGCACAGCCATGCTCCGCTGGCTCGCCCAACTGGCGGCTGGGAAGCATCTCCCGCGCATCTACCTCGACAGCCGCGATTCCGCCATCGGCTTCTACCGCAAATGCGGGTTCACTTTTTTGACTTCCGTTCCCTGCTGGATTGAGGTTGAGGGGTTGCTGGGGAGATATTGATGCTGGATTATTAGCGTGCTATACGCTAATATTCCATCATGATGATCCAGCGACCCAAGCTCATCTATGCGCTGCGTCACGGGCTTGAGCACTTCAAGGCGGTGGCGCTTCTTGGCGCGAGGCAGGTCGGCAAGACGACTTTGATAGACCTCTTCTCACGCCATGCGTCCATTTCCCGGCGGTTTGATCTCGAGCGCCCGTCGGATCGCGCGGCGCTGGGCACGCCGGAGCAGACGCTTTCTGCTCTTAAAGGGCTTGTCGTGATCGATGAGGTGCAGCGTATTCCGGAACTCTTTGAAGTTCTTCGGCCCCTGTGCGATCGCACTCCTTTGCCCGCCCGATTTGTCTTGCTTGGCAGCGCTTCTCCCAGCCTGGTGCGCGGCGTCTCTGAATCGCTGGCCGGCCGGTGTCTCTATCTTCACGTCCCCGGCTTCTCCATGCAGGAAGTCGGCACCGAGCGGCAGTCGATGCTCTGGGCACGCGGGGGCTTTCCGCCGGCTTTTCTGGCCGCCGACGACGCAACCAGCATGTTGTGGCGACGAACAATGATCGACACGTTCCTGGAACGGGACATGCCGCTCCTGGGCATCCGGGTTCCGCCGGTGGCCCTGCGCCGCTTCTGGATGATGCTCGCCCACTACCACGGGCAGATATGGAACGCGTCGGCCATCGCCCGGAGCATGGACACGGGGTACAAGGCCGTCCAGCACTACCGAGACATCCTCGCGGGGGCCTTCATGATCCGTGTCCTGCCGCCGTGGTACGAGAACCTTGGCAAGAGATTGGTCAAGAGCCCCAAGATTTACCTGCGCGACAGCGGACTCCTGCACGCCCTGCTGGGACTGGAGGCACTCGACAGCGTGCGTGGCCATGCGATCTACGGCGCGTCATGGGAAGGATTTGCTTTGGACCAGGTT
>JBEKVL010000003.1:0-29158 GCA_049514055.1 Tepidisphaeraceae bacterium
GACTCAACAACGGGCTCACAGGCACCAATGTACTGCGGCCACTGGTGGCGGCCCCGCCAGGAAAGTTCATCTTTCATTCTATGCGGGTGGGCCGAAGGCCCATGACGACTCAACATGACGATTCGGCGGCCTCACTTTCAGAACAGTGTGGCCCTTCGTGCCCCGGGCGACGCTCGTGGTTGCCAGAAGTTCGTGGCATGGGCGTCTCGCCCATGCTGTCGGTACTCCGACATTCTCCATTGCCCGAACAACCTGGCCACGCCCAACAACATCAAACAACCAGAAACCACTTCGTGTCTTCGTGTTTAATAGAATTGAATTAAAGAAACCATGCCCAGCCTGACCATCGACAACCGCCCCGTGACAGTCCCCGACGGCTCCACCGTCCTCGATGCGGTGCGCGCCCTGGGCATCGACATCCCCGCCCTCTGCCAATACGACGGCTGCAGCGCCAATACTTCCTGCCTCTGCTGCATCGTGCGGATCAACGGCGGCCAGCGGCTCGTGCCGTCCTGCGCCACCAAGGCCGTCGAAGGCATGGCCGTCGAGAGCGAAACACCCGACATCCACGCCGCCCGCAAGACCTCGCTCGAACTTCTCCTGGCCGACCATGCCGGCGATTGCCGCGGCCCCTGCGTCAACATCTGCCCGGCCCACATGGACATCCCGACCATGATCCGGCACATCGAGACCGGCCGGATGCACGATGCCCTACTGGTCGTGAAAGAACATATCGCGCTCCCCGCCGTACTCGGCCGCATCTGCCCCGAACTCTGCGAAAAAGGCTGCCGTCGCGGCCAGCTCGATACCGCCGTCTCCATCTGCCGCCTCAAACGCTACGTCGCCGATACCGACCTCGAAAGCGGCCACCCCTGGCTGCCCCCCTGCCGCGAATCCAGCGGCAAACGCGTCGCCATCGTCGGCTCCGGCCCGGCCGGGCTGGCGGCCGCCTGGTATCTCCAGCAGTTCGGCCACGCCTGCACCCTCATCGACCAGCACCCCGAACCCGGCGGCAACCTCCGCTATGCCGTCGATCCCACCAAGCTGCCGCACAACGTGCTCGATGCCGAAATCGATTTGGTCCGCCGCCTCGGGGCAACATTCCAGCAGAAGACCGCCATCGGCAAGGATGTCTCGATCGCCGAACTCAAACAACAATACGGCACCGTCCTCATCGCCGTCGGCGAAGTCGATGCCGCCCGAGCCCAGGCCATGGGCCTCGCCATCGTCGGCAAGGGTCTGAAAGTCGATCGCGACACCCTGCGGACAAACGTCGAAGACGTCTTCGCCGCCGGCGCGGCGGTCACCCCCTACCGTCACGC
The DNA here is from genome assembly GCA_049514055.1 of Tepidisphaeraceae bacterium. Lineage (GTDB taxonomy): Bacteria > Planctomycetota > Phycisphaerae > Tepidisphaerales > Tepidisphaeraceae > JANYKD01. The sequence continues at coordinate 1,323 of JBEKVL010000003.1, forward strand.
CATCCGCGCCGTGGCCGACGGCCGCTCGGCCGCCCAAATGATCGACCAGCACCTGCGCGGCCTGCTCCCGAAACACGAGGGCAAGTTCACCGTGCGTCTCGGCGTGTTATCCGACGCCGAGATGGCCACGACCATGACCGGCGTCTCCCGCGACCCCCGCACGGCCGCGGCGAACCTGGCCGGCTTCACCGACCCGCAGGCGAAGGCCGAGTCTGTCCGTTGCATGCACTGCGAATGTGCAAAACAATACGATTGCGACCTGCGCAAGTATTCGCAAGCCTACGACGCCAATATCAACGAATACAAAATGCCGCGCCGCCCGTTCACCCGGGTCGAGACGCACAACATCGTCTACGAGCAGGGCAAGTGCATATCCTGCGGCATCTGCGTCGGCATCGCCAACCGCGAAAAGGAAACCCTCGGCCTGACCTTCGTCGGCCGCGGTTTCGACGTCCGCGTCGGCATCCCCTTCAACCGCGAGCTTTCCGACGCCCTGACAAAAGTTGCCGAGGAATGCGCCGAGGCCTGCCCCACGGCGGCGCTGGCGAAGAAGTCGCGAGAATCAACATGACGCTACAACATGTGACCGACCTGAAAGCTCCGATCGGTGACGTCATCGACCGCGCCACGGAAGATGGGATGCTCATCGAGACCGACACCAGTCGGACCTACGCGCTGATGCCCCTGGATGACGAACTGCTTGACTACCTGCTGGAGCGCAACCCGAGATTCGCCCGCGAGTGTCGCAAAATTCGCAGTCAGATGCAGAAGGGCGATTCCCATTCGCACGACGAAGTGAAGCGAATGCTCGGGCGTTGACATCCCATCCTTGTTCGGAGTTAACGCTTCAGCGTGTCTTGCGCGCGTTTACACCGCAAGACACGCTGAAGCGTGAACTCCGAACGCGCCGCCCGATTGTCAACGCCCATCCCCTCGCTTACAGTATCCCCCGTTCGCATTTGCCGAGTCATTTTCGTTCAACAGACGTCAGTCAATACGAGGAGGCCCATCGTGGCAAGAATCAACCAGATCGAAAAAGCATATCAACTCGCGCAGGCCCGCTATGCCGAGCTCGGCGTCGATACCGAAGCCGTGCTGCGAAAGCTCGCCAAAGTCGCCATCTCCCTGCACTGCTGGCAGGCCGACGACGTCGGCGGATTCGAGAATGCCGGCCAGGAACTCGGCGGCGGGCTCGCCGTCACCGGCAACTACCCCGGCAAGGCCCGCACCGCCGACCAACTCCGCCAGGACCTCGAGAAAGTCTACTCGCTGCTGCCCGGCCGCCATCGTCTCAACCTCCATGCCTGCTACGCCGAAACCGGCGGCAAGAAGGTCGACCGCAACGAAATGCGCCCCGAGCATTTCAAGAACTGGGTCGCCTGGGCCGACCACCTCGGCATCGGGCTCGACTTCAACCCCACCTATTTCGCCCACCCCAAGGCCGCCGACGGCTTCACCCTGGCCCACCCGGACAAGGCCATCCGCCAGTTCTGGATCGAACACGGCATCGCCTCCCGCAAGATCGGCGAATACATGGGCAAGACGCTCAAGAACACCTGCGTCACCAACTCCTGGATCCCCGATGGCATGAAGGACTCACCCGTCGACCGCAAGGCCCCGCGCGAACGCCTCACCGAATCCCTCGACGCCGTCTTCAAGCCCAGGATCGACCCGAAGTTCAACCTCGACGCCGTCGAGGCCAAGCTCTTCGGCATCGGCTCTGAAAGCTACGTCGTCGGTTCCCACGAGTTCTACATGGGCTACGCCATCACCCGCGGCAAGCTCATGTGCCTTGACGCCGGCCACTACCACCCCACCGAGTGCATCGCCGACAAGATCAGCTCCGTGCTGAACTACATCCCCGAACTGCTGCTCCACGTGAGCCGCGGCGTGCGCTGGGACTCCGACCACGTCGTCATTCTCGACAACGACCTGCTGGCCATCGGCCAGGAACTCGTCCGCGGCGACTACCTCGGCCGCGTCCACATCGGCCTTGATTACTTCGACGCCAGCATCAACCGGATCGCGGCCTACATCATCGGCACCCGCTGCATGCTCAAGTCGCTGCTGATCGCCATGCTCGAGCCGATCTCCCTCATGCGCAAGGTCGAACTCGACGGCGATTTCACCTCCCGGCTGGCGATCATGGAAGAGCTCAAGACCTTCCCCTTCGGCGCGGTCTGGAACTACTACTGCCTCAAGGCCGGCGTCCCCGTCGGCGAAGCCTGGCTGGCGACAGTCAAGCAATACGAGAAAGACGTCCTGTCCAGGCGATAACAGCCCCGGCGAACTACAGCCGGGTTGATGCCGGACCATGACAGCTCCGCAATGGCATTGTCCGGCATTCTTTTTTGCCATGGCACTGGACACGCCGAAAGAGTATAATCAAGCGGCATACACATCGATCGCCGCTGCCGGTAACAGGCAGGAAAGCTGGTGTTGCGTCACGTCTTTGCGAGCGAGTACGAATATGCGTGTACCTCTGCCTCGTCATTCGGCGTTTACTCTGGTCGAGCTCCTGGTGGTCATCGGCATCATCGCCCTGCTCATCTCCATTCTGCTGCCCGCCCTGCAGAAAGCCAAGGAGCAGGCCGCCCGGGTCAACTGCATGAACAACGTGAAGCAGCTTGGCAGTGCCTGGATGCTCTACGCCAACGAATACAAGGACTCGGCCGGGTTCTGCAACTGGGGAGGCGCCACCACCGACGCTTCGAATCAAATCGGCCAGGGCGCCGGATGGCTGTATAATGGGGCGACACAGCCGGCCACGAACGCCAACCCCGCCAGCCCAAGCACGCAACTGGCCATGTTTCAGAGTGGCTCATATGCCAAGTACCTGAAGATCATGAAAGTCGTGCGCTGTCCGTTTGACGATACGATCGTTTATGATTCGGCCCATCCCATCTATGGGCTGACAAGCTACGGCATGAATGGCGGCGTCAACAACTATTATAGTGATATCACGAAGAACAATTGGCGTAAGGTAAGTTCCATACGACCGGTCGATGCGATCATCTTCTATGAGCCGGACACCGTGCCCAGCGCGGAAAACGTGCCATACTTCAATGATGCCTCGAACTTCCCCTCCGAAGGCGCCAGCCTGCGCCACGGCGCACAATTCACCTCCATGGCCACTGCCAAAACGAACATGGCAACCTACGGCAGCATCCGCACCGTCGTCGGCACCGTCAACGGCACCGTTGAGTCGATTACCATCGCCGATTATGTCAACTGGACCTGGCCGACAGGCAACGCGGCCAACGCGCCCACGCGCACCTGGATCGCTGACAGTGCCAATGGTCATTGATCATGCTGTCGGCATGGCCGCCGGCTGCCCGCGGAATGCCGCTCATCCGCGGCGACAGGCGGCTTCGGTTTTGCCGTGGCATTGGCCGGATCAAAGGAGTACAATCGAGCGGTACTGACACCGCTCGCCACTGCCAACGTCAGGCGGTTGAGTTGGTGTTGTGTCATTTCTTTGCAAGCGAGTAAACTATGCGCCCATCTTCCCATCGTCGTTCGGCCTTCACTCTGGTGGAACTCCTTGTCGTCATTGGCATCATTGCCCTTCTGATTGCCATTCTGCTGCCGGCATTGCAGAAGGCCAAAGAACAGGCCAACCGCGTCCTCTGTATGAGCAACATGCGACAGCTTGGGCTGGGATGGAAACTCTACTCAAACGAAAACAAGGACTCGGCTGGAGCGTCTAATTGGCTGGCGATCGACGCCTATACGACCACCGCCAACTGGCTCTACACCCCCGGCATGGCAGGCACGACCGCAACCCAGACACCTCCGCTCCACACCACCCTGATCACTGACGCGCAGAGAATGGCCGTCCTTCAGACCGGCACCTGGTTCAAATATCTCAAGACACCCAAGCTCTACCGCTGCCCGTTCGATAATGGCCCATTCAACATGTCTGGCGATGTGTACGAGATCACCAGCTACGGCATGAACGGCGCGGTCAATGCCTACGGCGCCACCTATGGCACCCCCACTCAGGCGTATTTCTTCAGAACCGGGCAGTTTCGTAAAGACGCCATCATTCTCTGGGAAATGGAACCTCTTTCCGCAACCTTCAACGACGGTGCCAACTACCCGAGCGAGGGAATCAGCCTTCGTCATACGTCCAGGGCCGTTGCCTATGCCACGGCTCTCGCGGACCCGCGCGCATACTCCACCATCGCGTCGAACGTCGTGAACGCCGATGGCAGCGTATCGAGCATCAGTATCATTGACTATGCGCTGGAACTGGACCCACCGACATATTCGGCCAAGTTGGGAATGCCCACCCGCACCTGGACCGAACAGACCCGCCTCTGGTGCATCCCCACGGCCGTCAGCGACAAGGGCAACAACGTCGATCGGCCATTCCACTGACCCACGCCGGAACACTCATTCGACCAGCGCCTGCCTGCGCGATATAACCCCTCCCCCAGCCAATCGCGCAGGAGATCTATGTTCCAGCCTCACATCCGTGTGTACCGCTCCCCCGCTGTTCTCGCACAGGCCGTCGCCGGGCAGATCGTCGAATCCGCCGCCCTTTCCATTCAACTGACCGGCCGATTCGCCCTGGGCCTGTCCGGCGGAACGACCCCCCGTACACTGTATGAACTCCTGGCCGCCGACCCATACGCCTCCCGCATCGACTGGGCCAACGTCGAGATCTTCTTCGGCGACGAACGATGCGTGCCGCCCGGCCATCCCGATTCCAACTTCCGCGTGGCAACCGAGGCCCTCCTCGATCGTGTGCCCATCCCCTATGAGCGAATCCACCGCCTGCCCGGCGAGATCGATCCCCAACAGGCGGCCCTCGAGTACGGCACCATGCTCAAGAACCGCTTCGGCAAAGGCGGACTGGACCTCACCCTCCTGGGCATGGGCGACGACGGCCACACGGCCTCCCTGTTCCCCAACTCAACCGCCCTCCAGGAAACGGAACACCGCTGCGTGGCAAACTGGGTAAATAAACTCAACGCCTGGCGGTTGACCCTGTCAGCCCCGTTTATCAATCGTTCCTACGAGGTGCTCGTACTCATAACCGGCGCCGCCAAAGCCCCCATTGTGAAGGAAGTTCTCGAAGGCGACGGTTCCGAAAAGTATCCCATCGGCCTCATCCGCCCGGAGAATGGCCGCCTGTACTGGCATCTGGACGCGGCCGCAGCGGATATGTAGACCCTGTCGGGAATGACGAAACTCGAAATCCGAATCACGAATGAAGCGGCAAGCCCAAATGCCTGATTCCGCATTCTGCATTCTGCATCCCGCATTATCCATTATCCCCGCCGCTTGATCACATGGGCTGTCGCCAATACGAGCACGACGTACGGGGCAAAAAGTGCGAACCCGTGCGTGCCCGCCAGAAAAGCGATCGGGAGGAAACGGAGCCATTTTCGCGTCATCGTACTCTTATAGTATCACAGTTTTCCCCGGCGGCCACGGAATTATCGCCGGTTTGCGACGGCTTTGGCCGCAATCGGTCATCGCGGCAGGGAACCGCCATCGACAAGCTCGGCTACAAACACGATCCCCTACTCCCGCGGAGCACGGCGCCTGGACGCTGGCTTCTGGATATGATGTGTCACCGGAACAACATGGCCCTTCCCACTGGCGGCCGGCTTCTTCTTCGCGCCGGCCACGATTGGTGTTTTTGTCGCAGCTTTGGGAACGGCCTCTGGAATGGTCTTGGCGGCCGCGGCGGCAACGGCCGGATTGGCTAGCAGTTGTGGGCCTGCCCCCGCGGGCAGGCCGGCGCCGAGGTTGCTGCTCACGACGGCCAGATCATCCGGTGTAACCATGCCATCGCCGTTCAGATCGCCCAGTATCCATTGGCCAGGCTGGCCCTGGTCGGCAATGACGTTCACGTAGTCAGCCGCTGTCACCATGCCGTCCAGGTTGGTATCGCCAAACCATGTGTGCTTGATGATGACCTGGCTGAAGTTCGTGCCATCGTTGATCGTCGTGCCGTTCCACGCCTGAAGATGCAGGAGCTGATTGTCGACCGGGGCCAGCGTCGCGAAGTGGCCGGGCTCGGGTTCGGACACGCTTGTGATGATCCGCCCGTCGCTCAGGTACTGGCAAATCGTGGCGAAACTGGTGGCGTCGGAATTGGTCAGCACCAGGTCGTTGTCGGTCAGATCGAGGATTCCGCCGGGGTTGATGACCAGGGACGCGATCTCCAGGAGGTTGGCGCCGCCCGCGGCCACGCTCAGCCGGCCGCCGACTTCGATCGAGATGGTTCCAAACGAACCAGACGTCACTTGAGAAACGACCGCGGAGCCCACATCCAAGGCCGGTCGTCCCGCGTCGATAACCACGGCACCCGGAACCGAGGTCAACGGCAGTTGTCCCTCATTCAACCGGCTGGCGGTCGCCGGCGTCGTGATGAGCGACAGCGGCGACGACGTGTCCGGCGCGGCCTCGGCAATTTGGAACTTGAGGTCAACCAGAGAACCCGCGCCGGCAACCAACGGGTCGGCGTCGAACAGGCTCATCCGGGCGATGCCCGTTGAGTTGTCCACATTCTGCACCAGCGTCCAGCCGGCCGGGACCGAGCCCAGCGTCACATCGGTGTCGGACAGGCCCAGCAGGCTCGTGTCGTAGCTCACGGCCAGATCCGCCCCTTGCAGAGATGTGGCTGAGGTGATGCTCACGGGCACATTGACGACATCACCGGGAGCGCCGATCCCCGTGCCCACCGCGATAACCGGATCGATCCCGCCGGCCGGCTGCACCGGCACATTGTCCGGCGGCACGCCGGGGATCTGCGGCACGGGCAGCAACACGGCTTCCCTGGCGACCTCCGTCGCATCCAATCCCAACAGCGTCCCGTCGCCCGTGACATCCCCGACGATCACCGGATCGGTCAGCGGATACGCCGCGAAGCCCGTGTCCAGACCAGCCACGACGCGGGAAATGTCCGCGGCGTCCAGCGCGCTGTACGACCGGTCACCCGTCGCATCCCCAAGGAACGCCACCTTGTGTACGGCATCGTCGGCCGTCGCCGCAATCGCTTCGCCGTTGACTTGCAGCCCGCTTATGCGTAGCAGCTCCGACGCGCCGTAGCGGGCACTGCTCGGCACGGCGGCATCGAGCGTCAACAGGCTTGTCACCCCGTCGGCCAGCGTCGGACCCGCGGCGGACACCACCAACTGCCCCGGCGTGGATCCTGTCGTGTCCACGCTCCAGCCTGCGGGTCCGGTCACGCCGTCGATGGTCAGGAGCGAGGCGTCATAAGTCAGCGTCAGTTGGACGCTCGACACTCCCGTCCCGTCGCTGATCTGAATGGGAAGACCCGTCCCCGTGGCCGGCAGGTTCACCGTCTGCCCCGGTCCCCGGGCGAAATCGCCCAGGCTCACGATCCGTGCGGAGGGGGCCGCCACGGTGAAACTCGCCACATAATCTCCACCGGGGTTGCCGTCGCCATCACCATCCAGTTGTTCCCCCCGCGTGTCCACCCAGCCATCGGGACGGCTGGCCAGCGTCGCCGTGTAGACATCGGGCAGCAAAGGGCCGCCCGTCTTCACGAAGTGAGCCATGTTTGTGGCCGAATCCCACACCAGCGACCCCTGCACCGAGCCCACGGTCACACCCACCAGCGTCACATCCGGCGACTGGGCCGCCGACTCCGTCGTGTACAGGTTCAGCAGGCTCAGGTCGGCCGGCCGGATCATCTGCACGTCAAACCCGCTGACCGTTGAAGTGAACCCGACCACGCGATAGCTGACGTGGGTGGCGGTGATGCTGGCCAAGGCGCTGCCGACGCCGCCGTCCTTGTCCGTCACGACGACCTGGACATTGTACGCACCCGGCACATCCGGCGTGAAACTGAAATTCCCGGCCGTGCTGCTGGCGAACACGGTGCCGGAACGGGTGACGGTCCAGGCATAGGTGAAGGTGTCGAGAATTCCGGGGTCGTTGGGATTCACGCCCAAGTTGATGGGCGTTTCCTCGGGGCTGCTGTTGCCGGCCGGAACACCCGTGATGATGGGCGAGGGAGGCACGTTCGTCACCGTCACAGTCGTGGTGGCCGTGCTGGTGTTGTTCGAGGCATCCGTCACCTGGAGGCTGATGGTGTAGGTGCCGGTCTCGACGCCGCGGAATGTGGGCGTGGTGGTCGTTTCGTCGCCCCAGGTGGCCGCCGCGCCGGTTTCGCCGAAGATGCCGTTGCCGTTCAGATCCCAGGCGCAGGTCAGACTCGTGCCGGTGCTGGCCGATCCGTTGAGAACCACCGAGCCGCCCTCGGCCACGGTATACGGCCCGCCGGCGTTGGCCACGGGGGCGACCGGAATGGTGCCGCTGATCGCATACTGCCCCAGGTCGCCGTAGGTATTGTCTCCTCTGACCACGAGGTAATACGTGCCCGCAGCCACGGTGGCCGAGAGCGTCTTGCACAACCCGGTGCCGGTGCCGGTGGCGATGATCTGGTCGCTGGCATTGTGCAACTCGACTATGGCGTTGAGCATGGGTCCGTATTGGGCGACATTGACCGTGAAGTTGACTGTGCCGGCCGGGGTGGTGAAGGAGAAGTAGTCCTTGTCGCTGATGACAGATGAGCCGGGACCGTTGGTCCACGGGCAAGTCTCGATGACGCCTGAGCCGGAAAGCGTGTTGCCGGCGACTGCAAACGGGCTGGCTGTGGCAGGCGTGTTGCCGTGGTCGTCGGGGCGATAGCCGAAATTGTTGTTGTTCGAAACGGAGATTGCGGAGATTATCGCCAGATCGTCCTGCATGCTGGTGGGACCGTTGGAAGAAGGTCCGTACCACCAGAGCCCGCGGGCGGAGTAGTACGCCTCACCCATGATCGGGGCAACCTGGCTGTTGCCTTCGTTATACTCGGCAGTTTTCATTGTGCCTGAATAGACGCTCTGATGGACCAGGCCAAACGCGTGTCCGGCCTCATGAGCCGCCGAATCGGCGACGTACTTGGGCGTCCCGTTCGCGAGATTGGCCGGAAAGACGAAGGACTCGCTGGGCAGCCCATTGTAGAAGTTGCCGATATATGAGATGCCGCCGCTCTCACCACCACCGACCCAACTCCCATTACCGCCAATGGTGATTTCGAGTGCGTGTTGGGGGTTAAAGTCTGATGGCACAACCGTGGTGACATTGATGTTGAATGGCGAGTACATCTCTGCAACCCGTGCCCATATCTCACGGATGCTGGTTAATTCCCCATCCGAGAAAGTACTTGGATCCCCATCCTGGTCGTAGGCAGGTGTTACCGGAACCGAGTATGCGGCCCAACGGTGGGCCGGGGCGCCCACGAAGTTGAGATAAAGCTGCGCATAAGCCGTGGGGTCGGAGTTCAGGGCTGGAATGTCGGTCAGCGGATGCGTGGCCAGCATCAGTCTCGATTCTAAGATCGAGATCTCGAACAGGCTCATTCCGGCCGACCGCCGACTGCGGGTCTTTGGTCTTTGGGGATGGTGTGACATTGCCCTCTCCAAACCAGCTATCGGATACCATGAAAGTTACTTGGGTCGGAACCTAAGTCTTGTTCCACGGTGCAATCCAGTCATCAGTCTCACACGCAAACTCAGATACGTCAAGAACGATGATTGATTTCGGTTCTGGTTTCAGCCGGTGTCACAGAATGTCCAGGGTCCGACTTCACGCTTGGCAATCCAATTCGCTGAAGATCGTTCCCGTCACCGCAGCAAGCGTGGCTGGTCATCTTACAAAGAACAAACATTCACGAGCACTACCTGCACATGACCGGTTTGACAATCATCTGGCGGCGATGACCTTGCTCCTTGGCGACAGGGCGGCCACCATACGTGCCAGCGATCCAGCCGCTGGTTTCACCGTGTCAGAAAAAGAGAGACCGGCTGGCCAGGCCAGCCGGTCTCAGTCAATTCAGAATCACAGCAAAAGAACCAGAAAAATCAAAACGAACTAAAGAGCCTTAGTGAATCGGCGGATTCGTCCGACCACCACACCGCTCAGCAGAACCATCCCCGTCCACGCTGCCGCAGGCAACGGAATGGCGGGAGAGGCAAAGAGATCGGAAATCTGAATGTCATCGAGGGTCACACCGCTTGCTCCAGGGGGCGCGAGGGCTGAGAACCTGATGGTGTCAGATCCAATACCACTACCCGTAAACGTAAATGACCATTTGTTCCAATAGGCTGGGCTGCCGTTGAATGGACCCGTGGGAATGGTGGCAAAGCCATTGACGTCCGTGCCTAGCACGCCTCCGGTGCTGTTGTCGGATATCCAGAATGACACTTGGTACACATTACCGGGGATGGTGGGGATCGTCTTCTCAATCGCACCTTGCGCCCACCCGTTCATATCCAGAGCCTGGTGCCCGTCAGGAAAAGACACAGGGGAGTAGGCGTCGCGAATCACGTCGACACCTGTGCTACCGCCACCAAGGGGATTAGCAACGACAGTCCAGCCGTCAAGCGTAGCACCGGGCAAGTAATCCCACCAACCACTTCCCAACGAAGAAAAACCAGGATAGACGTACTGGCCACTGCCAGGGTCTGGACCCTCAAATGAATATTGAAGCACATTCGCAGACGCACCGGTCGCCAACATGGCGACCACCAAAGCTAAAACCCATTTCTTCATAAACTCTCCTGTTCCACGGCGCCATCGCCGCCTAAAGACCCTCATCGAACAGACCTAATAGTGTCTGATCAATACACCAACCCGTGCCCGAAACCCACGCAGGATCCAGGCTCGAACAACAAAGAAACTCTCGGTGGGCACACCCTCAATATCCCAGGCACTAACAACCGCTCACCCTGAGACAAAAGGCCCTCGGATCGACAACCCACTGAAGGTAGCCTCCGATACTGCCCAACCAATCTAAATATATACGCGTCTTCCGAAGCATTTCAAGTTAATTATTGGAGATCTTTTGTCCCTGTGAATGCACCAGCCATCGCAGCGCCAAAAGCCACCCACCAACCCAAGAACGGTTGGCCAATAGGCCAACATGTTGAACGTAATGCTATGAATCAACAATGGTTGAGACTTATACTGACATATGTCTTAAACGTGGCTTGGTGCCCGGCGAACCTGTTCAGCGAGGCTCATTCGTGTCGCCAAGACCAGTCCGGTGGGTGTTTCTGAAGAATAATTCACGGGTAGCCACCGCCCAAAGTTTATCCATTTTCACAATTATGCAAGTTCAATCGCCTTGCCCCGCCAGCGGCAGCGTCGCGATCACCTTGGGCGGTTTGAGATCGGATAGTAAGAAAGACCGGCCTGCTTATGCCGGCCGGTCTCACGTTCGTTCAGGATCAATGGGAGCAGAAATACCACAGACGAAATCGAACGGGTTAGCTGACTCTGCTGAAACGGCGGATTCGGCCGACGACCAAGCCAGCCAGAAGCAAACCGCCGGAGAACACAGTCGAGGGAAGTGGAACAACCGGAGGCGATGCCAGAGTATAGTACCCGGCCATCTCGACCCGCAGGCCCGTGGGGTTGCCTCCCGAGGGCCAGATCCAGTTATAGACGACGAAGTCCAACGTGTTGATCCCGGCATGGACTTCATTGCTGGTGATCTTAAACGGGGTCCATTGGTCGTATCCGTACTGGAGGTACTGATCCGGACTTGTATTGCTGTAGGGCTTCGAAGGGTCCACGCCGTGTGGGTTGGTATCATTGGGGTTCGGGACCGTATTCGTACCGTTGATCAAGATCCCTATCCCGTTATTATCAGTGGACCATTGGCCGGTGATAAACACGGACGCCACATTGACATTCGCCGGGAGGTTGAAGGTTGTCTGGAATGTGTAATAGCCAGCCGGATCGTTGGTGTCAGGATTTGCCGGCCTGACCCACCGAGACGAGCCATCCTCGCCCAGCCAGGCGCTGCCCACGGGCCAGCCAGCCTGAACCTGATCCACGGTTGAGGAGCCAACCGGAGCACTTACAATGGCATAGTGCGGATCAGTGGCATAATCACCCAACGTGTTGCCAGAATTATCCACGCCCGTGTTGTACAGTTGCAGCGGCACCGTACTCGCCGACGCGCCTGTCCCCAACGCGGCCACTGCTAAAGCAAAGATCCAGTTTCGCATAAACTCTCCCGTTCCATGGCGGTTATTGCCGCCTGAGAAACCACACTGCCCTGCCAAGAGAGGCACTCTCTCGAATCCAGAAGACACCAACCAACCACAGGCGTGTTAAACACGCACTCTACCATCACACGTTTACCAGCCTTAGCCGCTCTATTACCTGCCGACCACGAATCAACGCCCTGACGACATTACCCTCGCACACAACTCAGTGCGGCTGATATGAAATACTATATCCATCACCGGCCTCGATTTGCAAGAGTATTAATGAGAATCCTCTCATGGTAATGCGGTCTGGTTCAGGTCGCATTCTGAAATGCTATAACAATATGTGAACCAATGGCTTATGCCTGCTTTCAAGCCATGGGATCGGGTCCGCCGGCGTTGCGAAGGCCAATAATTGAAGTGTACTGGATGGGGCGGAAGATACGTTCAGGGAGCGTTTTGGCAATCTGGGAAAACTTGGATCAACCTGCCTGAGTACTCGACGTTGTAAGCCTGTGGCACCGACCCACGGCACATGGGCAGCGACGATTCGGGCCGTGACGGGAGAACCGAGCGACTGTAGAAAAGAACCCCCGGAAGTCTATGGTCCGGGGGTTTCTCTTGTTGCATTAATGCGGCACAAAACCGAGACGATCAGCCACGACGACGCGTCCAATACCGCAGGCCGTTGATGGCAAGAAGAACCAGCCCGGCAGTGGCAGACGCCGGCAGGGGCACGGCGGGAGGATCCGCGGGAGGATCGAGGAGTGGACTCGAGGATTCAACCAGGATCGCCTGGTTCTGAACGGCATTGTCAGTACCAAATTCATACGCCTGAAGACCGACGACACTAGCCTTTGTCAGGCCCGAATTGAAAGTGCTGCCCTCATTGGCCGTGAGGTCATTCAGATAACCCTGCGCCAAGCCTTGGATCGTACCGTCGCCAATCACATAGAATTTGTTGCTGGTATTCGACATGCTCCAACTGCCGGGAGCATCGTAGATCAACTCCCAGAGCAGGCACTGGAAAGCTTCCATCTCCGGCACCGTGGTCACCTTGCCACCATTCACAAGGGTGCCGAACGCGTATTGAATCGCCAGCGCCGTTACGCCGGAATGGGTCGAGGCGATGCCGTTCGTCGAGGCGATGTCGTTCAACGACTTCAAGTCCGAAACAGCTTGGAATTCGATGTGCGAGCCGAAATACACATCAGTGTTTAACTGAGTACAGTAGGTAGTGAACGTATGATCCGGCGGCAAACTGAAGTAGCCCGTCGGGCTGCTGGCATCGATCCAGGTGATCGCGCCGGAATAAACATTCCCGTGGCCCGAAACGCTGGCGTCCGTCCCCAGGCCCGGCTGCTGTGAACCCGGGCCGGGCAACGTGCCGACAAGATCGACATTATGCGCCCCGGCCGACGCCGAGCACAACGCGATCGCGGCCACCGCCGCCACCGCCGCCATCATCGCATTCCTGAATTTCATAACAAACCTCCAACTCAATTCACCAAGCCAGCCGAATACTGTTTGCCCTCGGCTCGAAACCTGGCCAATACCCTGCACCACACAATTCCTGACACCCACGCGGGCATCAGGCTCCAACAGCGGCGCAAACTCTCCTCGGGGGCACGCCCTCACTCTCTCAGACTCGAATCCATTCACTCTGAGACAAAGACGCTCGGATCAGCAGCCCTCTACAGGAAGCCTCCGATATTGCCCAACGATCCGGCGTCAGTATATGAGTCCTTCCCGGCTGGTTTCAAGTGTTTTGTCGAAATCCCGTTCTTCCCATACAAGCGTCCGCCACCGCAGCGTCGGGAACAACCCACCAACCCGCAGCGGCTGCAAGTCAGGCCCCGATTACTCGACATAACACCATACATTGAAACAAGTTACGGCTCAGGATGCCGACTGCCAGAAACGCCCTCCCCTACGCGGCGAACCCGTTCGTCACGGCCCATTCCAATTGCCAAGTCCACCCGGACGCACTAATTTTATAAGATATCTGCACCCGGCAACAGCATCTGATAATTACCCACATTCACAATCGGCCGGTTGCGGCCACCTTGCCTGTCGACCCCAGTGCGGGACACTCCCGAATGCGCAATCCATCGCGGCTCAAATGGCATTGCGGTTGTTGTGTGGACTTCCTGCCTGCGGCAGGCTGGAAGCCTGCACCAATTCCCGCCGCGATGGAGTAGCCCGGGACATTCCGCATTCCGCATTCACGCATTCCGCATTTCCCCCTACCTCCCCAGCCACACCCGCCACGCCAGCCGCGCCAGCAGCGCCATCGACATGAGGATCACGAACACCCGCACCACCTTCCGGCCGCCCGTCACCACCGTGCGCGCGCCGAGCCACCCGCCAATGATCTGCCCAACCGCCATCGGCATCGCGTATTTCCACACGATCAGCCCGCGCACCAGGAACGTCAGCATCGAACCCAGATTGCTCGCGCAGTTCACCACTTTCGCGTTGGCGCTGGCCCGATCCAGCGCCTCACGCCACAGCCATGCATACGCCATGATGAGAAACATCCCCGTGCCCGGCCCGAAGAACCCGTCGTAAAACCCCAATACGGCGGCCACCAGCAGCACCAGCCCCCACGCACGGTGCCGGCCCGGCTGCACATGATCCGGCAACTGTTGAAAGAGCATCACCAGCGCCACGGACCCCAGCATCACCATGACCACCGGCCGGAGATACTGGCCGAATCGCGAGCCGCAGTAAATGACCGCAACCGTGCCGCCCACCGACCCCACGAACCCCGCGACAAACGACACCAGCGCCCGCCGCCGGTCCAGCAGGGGTGAGCATGCGTAGCGATAGAGTGAACTGGCGACGCCGAACACCGCCTGTCCCTTGTTGGTCCCGAGGGCCGCGGTGTCGGACAGATTCGTCAGCAGCAGCGCCGGCACGGTCAGCAGCCCGCCGCCGCCCGCGATGGCGTCGACATAACCGGATACGAGGGCGACGATGAACAACAGTGAAAGGGTTAACAGCATCCTGGTGATGGAGTTGGCGGAACCTGGCGCCCCGTTCAGTCGTCGTTGGCATGGCGCCGGCGCCGGCCGAGAATGAGGGTGCTGGCAAGGCAGACCCCGGCGACGACGGACGGCTCGGGAACGAACGACACCACCAGATTGGTTGCGCTCTGCGTGATCTGGTAGGGCAGCGGGCTCTGACCCGAGATGCTGATCGGACCACTGTACTGGATATTGTTGGCCGTCAGCAGCGTGTAAACATCGCCCGGCTGCGGAGCAAAGGCCGGGTCGATCACAATCTGGACGTTGGCAAGCTGCACATTGCCGCTGTCAATGATCTGGTCGCCGGTTCGGCCGGGGCCCAGGTCCAGGAAAAGTGTCGAGCCCGCCTGGAACAGCAGCGTGTTGGCCATGTGAACGAGCGCGACCGAGGAATCGGCGGCTGCTGCGGGACTCATGGCCAGCGACGCCACCTCGCCGGCGCCGCCGGGGCTGTAGCTGCTGGTACTGAGGAAATCGAGAAGGCCACCGCCGCTGAAGTCGCCGGCGCCGGTAACCGCGCCACTGAAGAAGACCGTCGAGGTCGGGGCCACGCTGAAACCGGCCCCATTGTGCGCGACCGCGCTCTGGAACTGTGCCGAGGTGCCGCTGACGGCGACGGTCCCGTTGCCGGTATTGCTGAGGTCGCCGCCCACGGTCGCAACCCCGGTGGTGAAGTTCATGTGCCCCGAGTTCGTCACGCCGGCGGGAACGCCGAGCGTGCCCGCGACATTCAGAGCACCGGAGTTGGTCAGGCGCTGCGTGAAATTCATCGTGCCGTTGCTCTGCAGATTGATCTGCCCGCTGCTGGTCACGCTGCCGGAGAAAGTGAGCTTGTCGCTGCCGACGGCGCGGAGTTCGCCCCTGTTGGTGATGTCCGCCGCGGTCTGGCCCAGCCCGCGAATCAGGCCGCTGTTGTCGATCGCCGTGGCCTGTAGAATCGAAGGCAGGCCATTGAAGCGGATCTCGCCGTTGTTCTCGATCATGCTGGTGGTGAGTTTGCCGTTCTGCATGATCAGCACGGCGTTGGCATTGAGCAGGGTATTCTGAACGACGTTGATGGTCTGGGTGGCCGTGAGCGTGACGCTGGTGCCAAGCGGCCCAAGACTGCCCACTAGGAAGTCCGAGTTCTGCAGGTTGATGACGCCGGCCGTGAACCCGAGCTTGCCCCCGCTGATGTTCTGGATGGCGCTGGCGGTCAGGGTGCCGCCGTTGACGAGGGTGTTGCCTCCCTTGCGAATGTCCAGAAATCCGTCGAACCTGGCGGTGGCCCCCGAGTAAATATAGAACGTGCCAATGCCGGCCGTCGGGCTGCTGGCCGAGGTGTTGGAGCCGACTGTGCCGTTGCCGGCGATGTTCAGCGAGGAACCGGTGCCCGAAACCAGCACCGTTCCCTTGGCGCCGGCAACCGTGCCGAGTTTGAGCCACGTCGCATTGACTTTGCCGCCGCCGGTGACCGTGAGGTTGCCCGACCCAAGCGACCCCAGGGTCAGCGAGCCGAGCCCGTTCCAGATGCCGCCGGCACTGACGATCACTGACCCCGAACTGTTCGTCGTTGAGCCGAGAATGGTCTGGGATGTGGTAAGTGTGCCATTCTTTATTTGAAGACGCGCCACGTCATTGGCCTTGACGCCCATCAGCAGGGATGTCTGGGCGGTCGAGGTGGTCGTGTAGGATCCGCCGCGCATATCCATGATCAGATTGTCGTTGCCGACGATGATGCGATTGACCTTGCTGGCGCCCGCGAACGTGACCGTGTAGGCTGCACCACGATTAAATCGCGCCACGTCTGCGAGTCCCGGCACCCCCGATGGATTCCAGTTCGTCGCCTTGTTGTAAGCATACGTGCCGTCCGCGCTCGCGGTTGCCCTGGTCCAGTCCTTGGTGACGGCCGCCGCCGGAAGAGCCCCAAACGTGCAAGCGATGGCCAATCCAAGAACCGCCCTGCCAGACCGTGGTTTTGCCATCGAGATCATCGAATGTCCCTTCCAGAATCCATCCGCCGAAAGAACCATGTCCGCGACTCCCGAGGCAACTAGAGGCCATGCCGGTCACACAACCAATATCCCTCGCCACGCGCAACACCAAGAGGCTGCGCGGGCCTGTGTAAGCCGACCAGCAACCGGGCATAGACGTCTGCTAACAATGTAATAATAACACGGATTTGCCCCTTGTACAAAGGAAATCAAGAAGTCGAATGACATTCCCAGGAATAACCACGTTTTATCGGCCCAGAGATGTTAACACCGGTAAACATTGATGGTTAAACGGGTTAACATTATTATACTACAACACGCACGGGCGCGAGAGCGATCCAGACGAGGAACTGGGCAAGAATCGGCTCATCTCGTATCAGCTTGGTCCGTTATCCAGCTTTACAGACATCTCGCGTACGCGAATTCCACCGAACTGTTGGCCGCCCAAAGAAGAAGGTGCCGACGTCCGGAACTTATGGGTCCAGACGGACGTCGGCACCTGTTGTGAGTTCGTTTCCGGCAGAGAAAGCGCAGCGAGATTCGCTCACTGGACGGATCAGTGTCCGCCCGACATCTTCATGCTGCTGAGGGACTGCGCCCCGCTGAAGTTGGGCCACCTGAACGCGTAGAACGCCACGAAACAGAAGCAGAGGAGTGGGACAATGAAACCGCGGGACATGTCGTACTGGTCGGCGACGTAGCCCATCAACTTGGGGAGAATTGCTCCACCCATGATGGCCATGACGATGTACGCGGATGCCTTTTTTGCCCGCTCACCCAGCCCAAAGATGCCCAGGGCGAAGATCGTCGGAAACATGATGGACATGAAGAAGAAACTCAGGAAGACACAGACCGCCGACAACCAGCCCAGTTTGCAGAAGATAAGGGCACAGATAATGACGTTCATGAGGGCATACAGCCCCAGAACCTTGTGGGCGGAGAATATCTTGAGGAAGGCGGCGCCGGTAACGCGCCCGACCAGGAAGCACGCGAAGCCCAGCGTCGTAAGCAGAGCGCCCGTCTTGCTGCTGATACCGAGAATACCATCATTGAACGGGAGTTCGCGTGGATAGGCGTCTTGCAGGAGCATGCGGTTGAGACGAGCCAGATCCTCACCCTTGGGTTCTTTCGCCAACAGGGCCGTCGTCTTGTCGCTTAGTTTGACTCCGCTGAAACGCTGCGAATTGTACAGCAACTGTTCCGGTTTCACCTTCTTTGGATCTTGTTTTACGATCTTGTCCAGTTCTTGAACCAGCGCGACCGCCAGCGACTTGGGATTTGACTTGCCAGCATTAAAGTCAGCCAGAAGCTTGTTGGTGCCTTCCGACAATTCGCCACTGACGAACGCCGACACGGCGTCCGGCTTGGCCTTGAGCTTGGCGGCGAAGGAGGACATGTCCGCAAAATCCCCCTTTAGGAACCCGGTGCGGACCTCAATCCAGTCCTTCGTGGTGTTCGTCTTCCACGTCGCCGGAAGCTGCGGAAGCTCGGACGTCATGTAGTTGATGAAGAAGCTGAAGATCCCCGCCTGCGCGGCGACGTACAGGAACTGGGCGGCAACGGCCATCACGAAGTGCGGATGCGCCCAGATCGAATGCGAAACATCCGGTGAGGAATCGTCGAGGTGATAGTCATCCTCGGTCTTGATGTCCGGCACTTCAGCAAAAAAGAAGACGACCGCCAGCAGGATCACCACCAGGGCGATGACGAGGTAGGGAATGTAAAGCGTCTGGCTGCCCGTGTTCTGCCCGGCGGCATCCTTGGAATAGAAGAAGATACTTGCAATCGGCGGACCAATGAGCCAGCCGATGCCGTTGCACGACTGGGCCAGATTGATCCGGGTCGCCGCAAAGCGCGGATCACCGAGCACCGTCGTGTATGGATTGGCAACTGTTTCCAGGAAGGTGAGGCCTGCGGCAATGGCGCAGACACCCAGCAGGAAGGCCCAGAAGGCCGCGATCTTCGTCGCCGGGATGAACCAGAACCCGCCGACAGCCACCAGGACCAGCCCGGCGATGATGCCGCCTTTGTATCCCAACTTGCTCGCCAGCCACCCGGCCGGCATGGCCATCAGGAAATAGCCCAGATAGTGGGCGAACTGGACCCATGCGGATTGGGCCAGTGTCAGGTGGAGTTCCTCCTGGAAGTGCTTGTCCATCGTGTCGATCAAGCCGTTGCACAGCCCCCAGAGCAGGAACAACGAACTGACCAGAATGAACGTGAACATCACGTTCTTTCCGTCCGGCATGACAAAAAGACCCGTCTTGCCTGCTGTTGCGGTTTTGTTGTCGGTACTCATAGAGGTAGGTTCATCCTTATTCAGAAACTCGTCCTGGCACCCAACACGTTCGCGGCCTTATAACATCTGCCGCCGCGGTTCTCAAGTACGCCATCTTCATCCGCCTCAATGACTTGCCGGTCTTGTCTGCGTGCCCGCGGGCTTCAATGTCAGTTTGACGACCTGATGTTCCTTGAGGTCAAAAGCCGATCTCTCATAGAAAGTCTCATCCCCTCGCCACACGCGAAGCGAGTACGTCCCGGCATCCAGCCCGAGCCGGATCGTGTAGTTGTCGGCCGCCTTGAGCACTCCCTCAAACGGCTCCGACGCCAGCGCCGTGACCAGCACATGCGCCCCGTCGTAGTCGGAGCAGCCTTCAACCACCAGCAAGCCCTTGGGATCCGGCCTGTGAAGCCAGGAATAGTAGTAAATCGTCCCGACCAGAACGAGAAAGACCAGCGCCACGGCACAAATGAGCACCATGATCAAGCCAGCCCCCTGCGGCCGGGCCGCGTTGGCGACCATGGAACCCCCTGCAACAGACTTTGGAGAAGTTGACGGTTGATCCGGCAAATCCACGCCGCTGTTTTACACGCGAAGAGGACAATTGCAAAGAGACGCGCGCCAGCAACTCCGCTGGCGGTCGACCCCACGGATTCTGGCAATTGACATCTGTAGCCGCGATCGATGATCGCGGCCGGGAACCGCCATCGGCGATAACGGCGGGGAACCGCGATCACCGATCGCGGCTACACGCAGGCAGGTCGCCAAAACACATGGGCGGGCCCCTCACCGCCGGCGCTTGTGTCGCCGGCTCAGGGGAATCTTGCTGCCGATCGTCAGCTTCCGTGCCGGTTCGGTCGGCGGCGCTTCGGGACCGGCCGACGGCGCGGGCTCGGAACCCGGACCAGGACCATGCGGCAGAGACTCGATCCAGTCGGACGGCGTCGGCGACGGCGTGAACCCTTCGAGCGTGGCCGGGCGGATCAGCATGTTGATGAGCTCCTCAACCTTCGTGAGCAACTCGCCCTGGTCCTTGGAAACGAAGGTGTAGGCCTTGCCCGCAGCGCCCATGCGGGCGGTTCGGCCGACGCGGTGGATGTACGCCTCCGGGTCGTCCGGCAGGTCGAAATTGATGATGTGCGAGATCCCGGCCACGTCAATGCCGCGCGAGGCCAGGTCGGTCGCCACCAGCACGCTGAACTTGCCGCCGCGGAAACCCTTCATGACGCGGTCGCGTTTGTTCTGGGCCAGATTGCCGTGAATCTCGCGGCACTCGATATTGTCGGCGTGCAGCCGCCTGGCGAGTTTCTCAGCGCCATGCTTGGTTCGGCAGAAGATGATCGCCAGCGGAGGCTGCTCTTTCATCAGCAGCATCCGCAGCAGGCGGTACTTGTCCCACGGCTGCACGGAGAAATAATACTGCTCGACCTCCGCGACCGTGGGTTTCTCATCGCAACCGGGCGCAATGAGTTTGTCGACGGGCTCGCGCATGTACGTCCGGGCCAGGCGCTCGATCTCGTCGGCGATGGTGGCCGAAACGAACACGGTCTGTACGGTGTCCAGTTCGGGCGCCTGCGGTGCGCTCCCGGCGCCGGATGCCAAGTCCTGAGGGTCCATACTGACGACGGCTCCGGATGCCTCGATCTTCCTGGCAATCTGCTTCACCCGCGACAGGATGTTGCGGATGTCGTCGCGGAAGCCGATGTCGAGCATGCGATCGACTTCGTCGAGCACCACGAAACGGAGATTGCGGAAGTTGATGATGCCGCGGTCAAGCAGGTCCATCACCCGCCCGGGCGTCCCGACCACGATCTGCGGGTTGAAGCGGATCTGCTTGAGCTGGGCCGCGATCTTCTGGCCGCCGTACACGGCAACCGAGCGAATGGGCGTATGCTTGCTGAGCCGCTGGATCTCGGTATCCACCTGGACAGCCAGTTCGCGCGTGGGCACCATGATGATCGCCTGCGTGGCGCCGTCGCGATTCGCCCGTTGCAGGATGGGGATGGTAAAGGCGGCCGTCTTGCCCGTGCCGGTGCGGGCCTGGCCAAGGATATCCACCCCGGCCAGCGCTCGCGGGATCAACAGCTTCTGGATCTCCGAAGGAATGGTGAACGACAACTCGGCGAGAGCTCGCAGGATTGACGGACGGACGCCAAGGGCGGCAAACTGCTCGGGGTACGGCGGATGCTCAGTTTTGTCGGACATAACGGCATTCTAATCGGATGACGGTGTTTTTGCGATTGTCCCGAATCTGAAAACCCTTCACCCATTGTCCAGACCGCCAGCCGCGATCGTTGATCGCGGTTCCCCGACCTCGCAATTGTGCGCCCTCGAAAACCCTTCACGCATCGTCCGGCCGGGAGTAGAATGAACGGAACGGAGACCGGATTATGGCCAGCGCTCTGGCGAATGAATACGCAGTAAGCCGCGCCTGGGGACGCCTGATCGCCTGGCTGATCGCCGCGGCGCTGACCGTCTCGCCCGACGCCGAACTCCGCGGTGACGCGGTCAACCCGCCGGCAACCCGTCCGACAACCCGGCCGCTCGCCACCAGCGTTTCCGCCATCCCGCGCAACGTGCAGGAACTCCGGGATTTCCAGACACGCGTCGAAACCGTGGTCCGGCAGGTGATGCCCTCGGTGGTCGCCGTCTTCGTGGGCAACATGTCGCAAGGCTCCGGTGTGGTCGTGAGCAAAGACGGGCTCGTCCTGACGGCCGGCCACGTCAGCGCCGCGGCCGGACGCGACGCCTGGGTGGTCTTCCCGGACGGCAAACGGCACAGAGCCAAAACACTCGGGCTCGATCGCGCCGCCGACGCCGGCATGGTGCAGATCAGCGAGAAAGGCGAATATCCCCCCGTTGAAATGGCCACCGCAACACCCAGGATCGGCCAGTGGTGCCTGGCGCTGGGCCACCCGGGCGGATATGTAAAAAGTCGCACGCCGCCCGTACGGCTCGGCCGGATCATCATGATGCGCGACGACTCGCTGATGAGCAGTTGCACCCTGGTCGGCGGCGATTCCGGCGGGCCACTGTTCGACCTCGACGGACGCCTCATCGGCATCCACTCACGCATCGGCCCGAATACCGCCTATAACATCCATATACCGATGACCTCGTTCACCCGCTCGTGGGAACGCATGGCGGCCGGCGAAGCTTGGGGCGCCCCGCTGGCGACGGCCGGCAGCCCGATGATGGGCGTGCAACTCGCCGATCGCGGCGACACCGCGATCGTCGAAGCTGTAACCGCCGGTTCGGCGGCCGAGAAGGCCGGCATCCGCACCGGTGATGAAATCCGCACCTTTGACGGCAAGCCGGTGCGTGGCCGGGAAGCTCTCGCGCAACTGATTCTCCAGCATAAAGCGGGAGACACCGTGCCGGTCGAGGTCGTTCGCGGCCGCGAAACCAAGGCCATGTCCGTGAAGTTGCAACCGAGACCATGATTGCAGGATTCGCATTTGAACGCTGATATCCGCAACCTCGAGGATCCGCCGTAATGCCCCACACCCCGCCCCGACTTCTCGCGATTTTTCTGGCCTTGCTCCTTGCCGGGGCGGCCCTGGCCCAGCAGCCCCGCTCACGCATCGCCGAGCAGACGCAGCGCCGCAGCGACGACATCCTCAAGGAGGCATTCCGGCCGGTGGTTGCGGAGGCACGCAAGTCCGTGGTCACCGTCCGCTCCGGCGGGAAAGACGTGGCCATGGGCACCATCGTCGCCGCCGACGGCTGGATTATCACCAAGGCAAGCGAATTGGGCGAGAAACTCGTCTGCCGATTTGCCGATGGCCGCGACCTCCCGGCCAAACTCATCGCCAGCAGCGAAACCCACGACCTGGCACTACTCAAGATCGACGCCAGCACACTGCCCGTGGTGACCTGGAGCGATACTTCACACCTTCAACTCGGCCAGTGGCTGGCATCCGTGGGCACCGGCCCGCTGCCGCTGGCCACAGGCGTCCTGAGCGTCGGCCGGCGGTCCATCCCCTCGCACGGGGCGATGCTGGGCATTCAACTTGACGAGTCGGATCGCGGCCCCAAGGTGCTGAAAGTGGTCGATGACAGCGGGGCTGCCAAAGCGGGGGTCAAGATCAACGATGTGATTCTCGAAGTCGCCGGAAACCCGACACCGACCCGCGACGACCTGCTCGACGCCCTCCAGCAGCATCGCATCGGAACCGCGCTCAAGGTCAAGATCTTCCGCGATGGCAAGGAACAGGAACTCTCCATCACGCTCGGCAAACGCCCGGCCACCACACAGCCCTCCCGATCCGAGATCATGAACAGCATGGGTGGCCCGCTCAGCCTGCGCAACAACGGCTTCCCCGACGTCGTGCAGCACGACAGCGTGCTCAAGCCCGCCGATTGCGGCTCGCCGCTGGTGGACCTGGATGGCCGGGTGATCGGCCTCAACATCGCCCGCGCTGGCCGGACGGAGTCCTATGCCATCCCCGCCGACGTCGTGAAAAAAGTCGTCGACGAACTCAAGCCCGCGGGCACCACGAAACCGAAATGAGGCGTGGTTCCACACGTCTGCCCGGTCACCGTCAAGTTGATCGGTGAACGGTGGAACAGACACTCCGAACCCGGCACTCAACCCTGCCTCTCCGGCTACTGACTCCCCAGCCATTCTCGTATACAACCTCCCCATGCAAGGCTCCCTGGCCTACCTCGTCTTCAAAGCGTACCCGAATTTCCAGATTGTCTTCACGATTCTGGCAATCCTTGCCGCCATCCTCCCGTTCGCCGGCCGGCTCCTGCACCGTTTGTCCGTGCCGCTACAACCCATCGGCCGCCGTCCGGCTCTCTGCGGCACGCTGTTGTTCATCGCCTCCTTCGCCATCGTATCCCTGCTGGCCACTCGTCGCGGGGTCCCCATCCCTTACGTTCACGATGAGTTCTCCTATCTGTTGGCCGCGGACACCTTCGCCCATGGCCGCCTCACCAACCCGACCCCGCCCGCCTGGGAACATTTCGAGAGCATGCACATCCTCGTCCGCCCAACCTATCAGTCCAAGTACCCCCCTGCCCAGGGGCTGGTCATGGCGTTCGGCCAGGTCCTCTTCGGATACCCCATCGTCGGCGTGTGGCTCAGCACGGCCGGCGCGGTCCTCGCCACGTGGTGGGCACTGCGGGCATTTCTGCCACCCCGCTGGGCGCTCTGGGGCGGCATCCTCATGGCCATCCACCCACAGGTCCTGGAATGGGGCCAGCGATACTGGGGCGGATGCATCGCCCTGGGCGCGGGGGCGGTGGTCCTGGGAGCCGCGGGGCGACTCTCCCGGCCCTCGCCCGGAGTACCGGGCAAGGGAGGTCAGATGCGAACCTCGCTCATCGGCGGCGCGGGCATCGTGCTGCTGGCCTGGAGCCGGCCGTTTGAAGGGGCGGTGTTCACAGTGCTGGTGTTCCTGTGGGCGGTGTGGCAGTGGTACCACACCACCCATCGTCGCAGCAGGTGTCATTCTGAGTCGTCACAGGCCTTTGGCCCACCCGCATGCAATGAAAGATGTCGGAAGGGTCGTTCTGAGCGTACTCGCGAAGAATCTGGCTTTGGACGCCGGGGCCAGATCCCTCGCGAGTACACTCGGGATGACGGAGCCGGGTCACCGAACGGTTCTCCGAGGAATCATCGCGAGCCGACCAGCCTTGGGCCGGCGAGAACGCTGGCCCCTCTTGCCCTCGTCGTGCTCGCCGGACTCGCCTGGCTCGGCTACTACAACTACCGCGTCACCGGAAACGCCCTGCGCCTGCCCTACGCCGAACACCACGCGCAATACGGCTCCGCGCCACTCTTCATCTTCCAGCCAACCCGGCCCATGGAAGACTGGCCGAAATACCGCAACCCCCAGATGTTCCAGTTCGCCAAGGACCAGAACTACGACCACATGCGCCGCTGGAAACTGGACGCGGAAGGCTGCACACCCGCCGCACTTTCCGGCCTGTTCCTCAGCGACAAGGGCGTGGTCAACTCGCTCTTCGGCATGTTCGTCACCTTCTTCGGCAACATCTGGTCTCTGGCGCTTCTGCTGATCCTCCTGCCGTTCTCGTTGCGACAATCGACATGCGCCACCACCCGCATCCTCCAACTCGCACTCCCGCCGCTCGCCCTCGCACTCTGTCTCGTGGCCGAATGGCGTTTCCCCGACTGGCCCTGGTCCGCCCCCTTCGGTGCCAAGACCACGCTCCTCGCCATCCTCTGGCTCGTCGGCTCCCTCCGCGCGGCCGGCCGGAAACTCCGCGGACTGCTCCTTCTCCTGGGCGCGTTCTGTCTCTTGCTGCTTCTGGAAACCTACCTCATCGGCCACTACCTCGCTCCCGCCGGCATCCTCATGGTCCTCATCATCACCACGCTGCTGCGCCGCTTCACCCGCCGCAACCGGCCGCAACAGATCATCGCCGCCCTGGCGTTGGCACCGGCTTGGGTCGCCTGCCTCTTCTGGTGGATCGGCTTCCATGGCTGGATGCAGACACCGGCCGACTGGCGCGAGACTCGGCAACCGTGGTATGCGTGGCGCGACTATGTCAACCGCGATTTCCTGGGCACCAGATCCGGCCGGCAACTGGCCATCGTCCGTTACTCGTCAAAGCACTTCGTCCACGAGGAATGGGTCTACAACGGCGCGGACCTGGCGAACGCCAAGGTGATCTGGGCACGCGACCTGGGCGACGAGGCCAACCGCAAACTGCTGGCCGCCTTCCCCGGCCGCCAGGCGTGGCTGGTCGAGCCGGATGGTGAGCGAATCGAACCGATCCCGTATACTGTGCCCAGCCAATGACCGACCTGACACCACAACCCGGCGCGATCGAGCTTTCCATCGTCATGCCCTGCCTCAACGAGGCCGACACGCTGGCATCATGTGTTGGCAAGGCCGTGCGTTCGCTGCGTGAGCACAACCTCGCCGGCGAGGTCATCGTCGCCGACAACGGCTCGACCGACGGCTCGCAGAAGATCGCCGAAGACTGCGGCGCCCGCGTCGTGCCGGTCGCCGCCAAGGGCTACGGCAGCGCCCTCATGGGCGGCATCGCCGCCGCCCGCGGGCGGTTTGTCATCATGGGCGATGCCGACGACTCCTACGACTTCCTCGACATCTTCAAGTTCGTCGAGACGCTACGTGAAGGCAACGACCTCGTTCAGGGCTGCCGCCTGCCCTGGGGCGGCGGCACCGTCATGCCCGGCGCCATGCCCTTCCTGCACCGCTGGTGGGGCAACCCCATGTTCTCCATGCTCTGCCGCTGGTGGTTCCGGGCGCCGATCCACGACGTCTATTGCGGCCTGCGCGGCTTCCGCCGCGACTGGTATCACACCCTCGACCAGCGCTGCACCGGCATGGAATTCGCCACCGAGATGATCATCAAAGCGTCGCTCTACGGCGCGAAGATCGCCGAGGTGCCGATCACCCTCCATCCCGACGGCCGCAAGGCCCACGCGCCACATTTGAAGACTTTCAGAGACGGATGGCGAACGCTGCGTTTCTTCATGATGTACTCGCCGCGCTGGCTCTTCCTCATGCCAGGCATCCTGCTCTGCCTCCTGGGCCTGCTCGGCTACGCCCTGGCCATGCCCGGTGTGACCATCGGCCCGGCCACATTCGACGCCCACACGCTGCTGTTCTCCACGCTGGCCATTCTCCTCGGTTATCAGTCCGTGCTCTTCGCGGTTTTCACCAAGACCTTCGCCATCAGCGAGGGCCTGATGCCGCGCGATCCGCGGCTGGACCGCATCATGGCCGTGATCAATCTCGAACGCGGCGCGGTCGTCGGGCTGCTGTCGTTCCTGGCCGGCATGGTGCTGCTGCTGGTCGTCGTGAACAAATGGCGTCTCGGCGGTTTCGGCCGGATGGACTACGCCCACACCATGCGCTGGGTAATCCCCGCCGCCACCCTGACGGCCGTGGGTTTCCAGACGGTGCTCGCGAGTTTCTTCATCTCGATCCTGGGAATGAAACGGAAATAACCGATGTTCGGAGTGTACGCTTTAGCGTGGCTTGGCCCACCAAGAACACGAAGACACACGAAGCGAAGGTTGGAACACAGAGACGGAAGAGGGCACGGAGAGGAGAAAGGGCAATGGCCGCGAAAAGGCGCAAGAGGCACAAAAGACCCTTTGTGGATTTTGAGTTTTTTTGCGGCCAATCGTCTGGGTGGTGGCGGTCGGGTCTGAGAGTTCCAGATTCAGGGAACCCGACGGGGACACTGCTCGTGAGTAATAAACCAATAACTGCATCCCCGCCTCATTCCCCGGTGTGAGATTGGCGGCGGATCAGTTGTCTTGAATGTGGAGCGATATGAGGCGATGTAACGTCTGGAAATCTGGAGGTTGTTCGTTAAGTGGAAGGCGCAACAAGTCCTTGACGACCTCCATCAAGCGCGCTTCTCCCTGAAGTTGCCTGCCCTTGGCGTCCGGAACCCGGAAGCACTTATCGACCACCATTGGTAGGACGTACTTGCCCCGTACCATCTCAAGCCACATCCCGTGACCAAATTCGACGCTATTCTGCCCCCCAAGCAGGACATCCAAGGTCTGAGGGTC
>JBEKVL010000004.1:0-28986 GCA_049514055.1 Tepidisphaeraceae bacterium
TGGGGCCAGCGTCCTCGCTGGCCCGTCCGTGGTGCTCGAAGGTCATCAACGCATGAACCAGCGAGGACGCTGGCCCCACTCAATATGGCCGACTTCATAATGCGACTCCTTCATTCTCGATGGTCTTAGTACCGCATTCACGTCCCTTTGTGGGATTCGCTCGGGTGGCAAGACCGGATTGTGGGCCAACAACACTGGCCGGGCGTGACCGTTCTTCCGGGCACTTCATCGAAGCCGCGAGCCGTCATCCCGAGTCGTACTCGCGAGGGATCTGGCCTCGAAGTCCAAAGCCAGATTCTTCGCGAGTACGCTCAGAATGACAACTGTCGTAGTGGAAACGACTTGCAGCTTGCCCGGATTGTGCCTCAACAACGCTGGCCGGCGTTACAGGAATCGGATGTTGTTGTAACCTTCGATGCCAACTTCCTTATGATAGAATCGAGAGCCGTCCAGAACCCGAAGCGTGTCGGAATGCCGATGGCCGCTACCGGAGCGCTGTTGAATTGAGACGATGACGGACTATTCCGCGGAACAGTTCCTCACGACGCGCTGGTCGGTGGTCCTCGCTGCCGGCCGCGGTACGCCTGCGCGGGCGCGCAAGGCACTGGCTGAACTGTGCCAGACGTACTGGTATCCACTCTATGCCTATGTCCGCCGCCGCGGGCATGGACCACAGGATGCCGAGGATCTCACTCAGGGGTTTCTGGCTCGATTGCTCGAAAAGCACGCCATTGCCCAGGCCCGCCACGAGCGCGGCCGGTTCCGCTCGTTCCTGCTGGCGTCGATGAATCACTACCTTTCCGATGAATGGGACAAAGCACGGGCGCAGAAACGCGGCGGCGAGCGGGTGATTTCGCTGGACGCGATGTCGGCCGAGTCGCGCTATGCCATGGAGCCTCAGGACCAACTGACGCCGGAGAGAGTCTTCGAGCGGCAGTGGGCCTTACGCCTGCTGGCCGAGGTTCTGCGGCGGCTGGAGGCGGAGTATGCCGCCGAGGGCAAGGCCGAGCAATTCGAGCACTTGCGGTCTTGTCTGACGGGTCAGCGCCGTGATCTGCCTTATGCGGAACTGGCCCGGCGAATGCAGACGAGCGAGGGGGCGATGAAAGTTGCCGCCCATCGCCTTCGCCAACGGTATCGGGCGTTGCTGAGGGAGGAGATTGCCCAAACCGTTGCCTCGGAAGACGAAGTGGAAGAGGAACTGCGTACACTTCATCTCGCTTTGGCCGGGTGAGAGCACAAGAGCGGGATTTCGGGTAACCTTCGTGGTGTGACTCCTTAGTACCGGGCAGAGGAGCAAGGAACCATGACAACCTGTCCCCACTGCGGCAAGACAATCGCGGAGTCCGAGGCGATTCAGGGCCTTTGTCCCGAATGCCTGCTCAAGGCCGGTTTTGTCACCGGGGCGTCCATTGATGATCTGCGGCGACCGCCTTATGTTCCTCCGACGCCCGAGGAACTGGCCCGGTACTTTCCCCAACTGGAAATCCTTGAACCGCTGGGACACGGCGGCATGGGCGCTGTCTACAAGGCCCGGCAGAAGCAGCTTGACCGCCTGGTGGCAGTCAAAATCCTCCCGCCGCACATTAGTGCCGACCCCAGCTTCGCCGAGCGCTTTGCCCGCGAGGCCAAGGCACTGGCCAAGCTGAACCACCCCAACGTCGTCACCCTCTACGAGTTCGGCCAGGCCGACGGCCTGTTCTATTTCCTCATGGAGTACGTCGATGGCGTCAATCTCCGCCAACTGCTCGACGCCGGCCGGCTTTCGCCGCGTGAAGCCCTGGCCATCGTTCCGCAAATCTGCGACGCCCTGCAATATGCCCACGACCAGGGCATCGTCCACCGCGACATCAAGCCCGAGAACATCCTCATGGACCGGCGCGGCCGCGTGAAGGTGGCCGACTTCGGCCTGGCCAAACTGGCCGCCGGAGGGCCGGCCGACTCACCGAGCGAGACGCTGCATTTGGATGCCGACGGTGTGACGGATGCCGGCAAGGTCATGGGCACGCCGCAATACATGGCCCCCGAACAAATCGAACACCCGTCGGACGTGGATCACCGTGCCGATATCTACTCGCTGGGCGTCGTCTTCTACCAGATGCTGACCGGCGAACTGCCGAAAGGCGATTTCGCGCCGCCGTCGCGGAAGGTGGTCATTGACGTGCGCCTCGACGAAGTCGTGCTCCGCGCCATGGAGAAGCGGCCGGAACTGCGCTACCAGCAAGTCGGCGAAGTCAAGACGCAAATCGAAACTATCGCCGCCACGCCCCCCTCAGCTGGCGCCCGAGCTACCCGGCCGCCGCACTTCTCGCGTGCGGCCATCGTGGGAGTGGTTTGGGCGGCCTTCTTCCTTCCTTACGTTGGAAAGCTCGCGATGGCGAAGATGTTCTCGCCGTCGCAGATCGTGGCATCACCGCTCTGGTGGTTGTGCAGCATCCTGGGATACAACTTCGCCGGCCTCACCGCGCCACTCGGGACAACGATGCTCGGTTGGATCGCCTTCTCCCGAATACGCCGCTCGGCGGGAAGACTTTACGGCCTCGGCCTGGCGGTGTTCGATGGATTGCTGTTCCCGCTGCTCATTCTCGACGGCGTGTTTGCCTGGCTGTGGTTGGCATCTGCCCGGCTTCTGGTGGATTTCCATTCCAACTTTTCAAATCTGAACAATCCACAGGTTCACCTGCCGCTCACGACGCGAATAGCCAATCTGGTGTCACAGCATCATGAACTCGCGCCGCTCATTGCGGTGTTGATCGTAATTGTCGTGGACTTCTTCATCATCCGCGCAGTCTGGCGCGCGGTGAACAAGCACGCCACACCACAAGTTCCAATCGTTGACAGAAGCAAAGGCCCGGCCATCGGCGTCGCTGTACTGTTAGTTACCGCCCTGACGTTGTTTGCTGCCTGGTGGTTTCAGCCACCGCCGGAACTCCCTTCAAGGCAACAGCACACTGCTTCGGGTACACTGGGAAGGTATAGAATCACTTCCCAACAGAGCGCAACGGACTTCAACTCCGAGGTCTACAACTGGCTTCTCAAGCGTGGCTTCGCTAATGACGCAAATACGCCCATTGCCGACATCGCCGGCGGCAAAGAATGGAAGCACGGCGTGCTTCTCTGTCGGCGGTACGACGCCACAAATCGCATCTTTGTATTTATTCCAAACTGGCACGATCCGAGCCGCAATTGTCAAATCATCGGTGTCGATAGGGCGTTCGACGGCGACACTCGCGAGGTCCGGAAGCGCGTCTCCGAGTTCGAGCTGACCCGCAAAGAATTCGCGGAGCGATTTCCCAGCACCTGGGAATACAAACAGGAAGATGCCGGACCCGACGCGGCAAAGCCGGCGCCACGTCTGCAATTCCGTCTCGTCGCCGATGCCAATGACGCTGCGCCCGCCGACACGCTCACCGATCTGGCCAGCCGGGAACCGTTGCGCGTTCGCCAGGAAATCCTGCTCGACCAGTCCGCCATCGCGGGTGCGTCCGTAACCACCCTGCCTGACAACAAGGCGTCGGTGACCTTTGAGCTGAACGCAACCGGCGCCAAACGGTTGGCCGAGATCACCGGCGCAAACATCGGCAGGCGGCTCGCGGTGGTCCTCGACGGCAAACTGCTCTCCGCGCCGACGATCAGGTCCGTGATTCGCGACAAGGCCGTGATCACCGGCAACTTCACCGCCGCCGAGGTGGCCGAAGTGGTCGCAAACGCGCTCAGCTCGCCCCGCGGGAAACAACCCTGGCCGCCATCGGGCGCGCAAACCAGGCCGGCAACACCAGGAGAGGCGGCTCCCGGCCAGTCGCGTCCAGCGGTCGCATCGATATTCAAACCCATCCCGGAGCGCGCCGTGGAATTACTCGATGATTTCAAGGCGATGGGCTTGAACATCCTGACCGGCGTTCGCTCGGAGCCGACCACGGGTGTGCCGCATCAACCTCCGCTGGTCTGGGCCGTCAAAGAACAGGAATTGTCGTTGCTTCTGCAGGGAACCGAAGCCGAGCAGCCCTTTTTGCGTCACTGCGCCAAGAAGAAGGCCATTCACGAGGCGATGGACGCCCACGACGCCGCTCTTGCCAGCAGGCTGACTGCGGAGTGGGACGCCGAAGGACCTGCTTTGGAGGAACTCATCCGCTCCAAGGCTGAAAGTCCCCGATCGCTGTCACGGCTGCAATTCCGGCTGGTTGCGGCCGGGAACGAAAGCGGCACTCAATCCCTGCCCTGCAACGAGGGCGAGGATCGTCTGAGTGTGCGGCGCGAGATCCTCCTGGACGAAACCGCCGTCTCCAGCGCAGTCGTGGCGGACGCGCCAGCGGGTGGCGGCGCGCAGGTCGAGGTGACGTTCACCAAAGCCGGCGCGAATCGCCTCGCCGAAGTCACCGGCGCCAACATCGGCCGGCGGCTGGCGGTCGTCTTCGACGGCAAGGTTGTCGGCACGCCAACGATCCAATCCGCGATCCACGACAAGGCCGTGATTACCGGCAGATTCACCGCCGCCGAGGCCGCGGCGATCGCCAAAGTGCTCAACCGGCCGAACCCCTGAACCGAACTGTAAGATGACCTGAAACATTGCCCGAGAATTTGTGTCATAACAATAGATATGGAAGCACTGAATCCATCGGGAAAGCGAGGTTCGGCCATGAAAGCTGAACAACTGATACACGATAGCCACAGGGTTCCGCGCTGGATCGGCGTCCCATGTTTCGTAGCTGGCATTGGCGTGCTGCTGTTTGCCGCCGATATTGTCTCAACCCGGTTGTTTGGTTTCGGGGTGCTTCCCGCGCGTGGCGTGCCAACCGGATCGCCGACGCTCGGCTTTCTTTGCGCGCTCGGGCTGGGACTGTTCTTCCTTTCCGTGCCATTTATGAGAAACCGCATCTTCTACGACCCCGAGCACAACCAGGTACTTGTCCGGCACTCGGGGCTGTTTGGCAAATCCCAGCGACTGCTTCCGCTCGGGTCTGCCACCGGAGTTGAGATCAAAGACGGCCGCGGAGGATTTTGTGGCGCGGATTGGAGCATTTGGATCCAGCTCGGCGGCGGCAGGCGCGAGTGGCTCACCCAGCTCGGAAGCGTCGACGAAGCCGACGGAGCCGCCCGAGCTCTTTCGGAAGCGGCCCGTGTGCCGTTGCTCAGAACATGACGGCGCAGGCCAACAGTCTCGCGGAGTAAACCGGAGCAAGCTCGACTCGGGGCGGGCAGCGTGGACACGATTTGCGGCATCTGCATTTTGCTGTCTGCCCGATCACAAAGGCGTATATCAAGAGGAATGCCCAATGAAGCATATGAACATCACATCCTGGCTCGTATCAAGCTGGCTGCTCGCGGCGGCGCCCGCCCCGACCGTGCTGGCCCTGACAGTGGAGCGTGAGATAACCCCCGCCGAAGTGCGCGAACACCCCAGGGAGTGGGCCGTGAAAGTCGCCAGGAAGGGAGACGGCCTGATTGACTTCACGATTGTCCGCACGCTGTCCGAACCGA
Organism: Tepidisphaeraceae bacterium; assembly: GCA_049514055.1. Lineage (GTDB taxonomy): Bacteria > Planctomycetota > Phycisphaerae > Tepidisphaerales > Tepidisphaeraceae > JANYKD01. Next base: position 5,479 of record JBEKVL010000004.1, read on the forward strand.
AGTATCTGGTTGCCCGCCTCTCGGTTCGTCATGCGGGCAAGGTCATCGTCGACAGTTCGACTCCGTTGTTTGCAAAACCGAGCGGCAATACCTTCTATTTCTCCATCTCCGCGGAAGACATCGCCGAGTCCACGTTCAGCCTCAGCGAGTCCGGCCTGGGCACTGTGAATGGCGTGACGGCGGATGTCCCCGTCCCAGGTTCCGACATCCATCAGTTCCGGCTGCGCAGTTTTGTTCCGCCCGATTTGGTCAAACCCGCCCCAAACACCACGCAATCGCGCCTGCTATTCCGCCTCGTCACCGATGCCGACGACGCCGCGCCCGCCGATACGCTCGCCGATTCCGGCAGCAAGGAGCAGTTGCGCGTGCGGCGGGAGGTGTTGCTGGATGAAAGCGCCGTCTCCAGCGCAACCGTGGCGAAGGCGCCCGCGGATGGCGGCGTACAGATTGAGGTGGTACTCACCGAAGCCGGCGCCAAACGCTTCGCCGAAATCACGAGCGCCAACATTGGCAAGCGACTCGCGATGGTCTTCGACGGCAAGCTGCTCTCCGCGCCGACGATCCGCTCCGTGATTCGCGACAAGGCCGTGATTGGCGGCAAGTTCACGGCTGACGAGGCCGAGGTGATCGCAAAGGCGCTCAACAAGCTTAACCCGTGAACCAATGCGAACCCGCTGGCTCACCGCCCGCCTGGCGGTCAATCGCGGATGCAGAAGCGGCGTCGAGGCTGTAGTGCTCCGAAGCCGTATCCAAATGTCCCCGCATTTTCTAATTGCCTTACCCCGCCGGTCGCGCGATAGAACCAGCCATCTTGCGGAGATGATTGTCATGCAGAAAGCGTTCTCACTCCAGTCCATGTGTTTCGAGCGCGTTCCAGACGACTCGCAACTTGTGTGCTTGTTGGGCGACCGAGATTGCGGTCCCGTCAACGCGGTCGAAGAGGCGGGGTTGCTAATTGTGCGTCCCTGGTTGATTCCCATGAAGTTCATGGTGCCATGGGTGCTGCTTACTATGGCGATGATTACAATTGTGACGGTCTGTTTCTATCGCCCGTGGGACTTCTTTCTGGGGCTGTTTCTGGCTGTCGGCTGGTTCCTGAGCGTTCCAGGGTTACTGGTAGCGGTGGTTGTCATCAACCGCTCGTTTGCCAGGAAGGGAGACTATTTCAAGGTCGATACAGCGCGCCGCACGCTGGAATTGTGCCAGGTTGGCCGGACACTGAAGGCCGGCGAAATCATTGGCATTGTCCTGCTAACCCGGTATTGCAATATCGGCAGCACATGGCACAAGACCTTTCAAACAGGCGTCCTGTTTCGTACGCGGGATAACCGGGTCGAACTCCTCCCGGCAGTCCGTGAACTGGGCGAAAACGTGCCATCTTCCAAGGCATCCCAATGGGCGGATCGGCTGGCACACACATTTCAGGTGCCGATTCGCCGGATAGGATTAAGCCGGTCTGAAAGTCGTGCGTTGAACGATTCCTGACGCGCTGTCCGAAACGAACCACACGCGCGACTGTGGCCGGCGCGCGGATCGGGCATGGGATTCGCTCGAAGTTCAAATCCTGTTGCCAGTCTTTCGCAGGTGCTGATTTTATGGAGGTCTCGGCGTAATTGATGGAACGCGTATTCCTACGTTTGTCCCGGCAGCACGGAACCTTTCCAGCGGCAAGGCGTCTCATGAGGCAGTGACAGGGCACATTTCTTTGAAAGGTCTTCTCATGAAAACGTTACTCAACATGTCGGTTCTGGCTTTCCTACTCGCGGCCGCTCCCAGCCTGTGCTTCGCGTACGTGGCCGTCGAGCACGTCTCCAAAGAGCGGGCCAAAGAATTGGGAATGGAGATTCGGTCGCACACGGCTGGCCCTGACGCCGTCAGGGTGGAACTGGAGTTCGAGGCCAAGGGCGCGCTGAAGGAGTTCAGGCGCGTTGACTTGGAAATCAAAGAGGGAGAGAAGTTGCTGGTGCGTTCCTCCTTGCGGGAGGAAGAGTCGAAGCCAGGACACGTCGTCGTGCCAGGGCACATCGTCGTCAGTTTTGCCGCTGACCGCGTCCATCTGGACAATAGTACCCTTTGGGTGGTGGTGGGGGTCCGCGCTGGGAGCGTCTACGAGATCCCGGTGAAGGATTTTGTTGATCTTGAGAAAATCAACGAGAAAGCCAAGGCTGCCACGCGCGCGGCACCGCGTCTACAGTTCCGCCTCGTCGCTGACGCCGACGACGCCGCGCCCGCCGATACGCTCGCCGATTCCGGCAGCAAGGAGCAGTTGCGCGTGCGGCGGGAGGTGTTGCTGGATGAAAGCGCCGTCTCCAGCGCAACCGTGGCGAAGGCACCAGCAGATGGGGGCGCACAGATTGAGGTGGTATTCACCGAAGCCGGCGCCAAACGCTTCGCCGAAATCACTGGCGCCGACATTGGCAAGCAACTCGCGATGGTCTTCGACGGCAAACTGCTCTCCGCGCCGACGATCCGCTCCGTGATTCACGACAAGGCCGTCATCACCGGCAAGTTCACAGACGCCGAGGCCAAGGCGATCGCCGAGACGCTCAACGATCGCGCCAAGGCCGGAGCGACGATGGACAAATAGCAACTCAAACGCCCTGCATGGGACTGGCCGACGACCAGCGGCCTTCGGGCCGCGTGTTGTTTTGAGCCGGCCAAAGATGCCTTACGGATGGCGAAGTCGTGGCGTGCGGGAGCTTGATCTTGTATAGTTCCTGAGTCTTCGCCGACAACGGGACCAACAACTTGAAGAAACTCATCATCTGGATAATCGTGCTGGCCGTCGTGGCCACCCTGGGCTACGGCGGATGGAAGTGGCTTGCCTCGGCCGCCAAGGCTGAAACCGGGCCGCCGTCCGTGCGCACCGATTCGGTCATGCGTGGCGATCTGGTCGAGATGATCTCCGCGCCGGGGCAGATCGAACCGCGGACCAAGGTTTCCATCAGCGCCCGCGTCTCCTCGCGCATCGACGCCCTGCCCTTCAAGGAAGGCGACCGGGTCACCGCCGGCGACAAGACCAAGGGCATTCCCGCCTCGATCCTCGTCAAGCTCGATTCCACCGAAGTCGAGGCCACCCTCAAGCAGGCCAAGGCCCGCAAGGCCGGACTGGAAGTCGGCCAGCGCGTCGCCCTCATGCGCATGGACGCCCAGCGCTCCCAACTCAAGTCCACCCGAATCACGCTCGCCGATGCCCAGCGCGATCTGCGCATCCAGAAGGAACTGCTGGCCAGCCAGGACGTCGCCAAGACCACGGTTGATGCCGCCCAGGCCAAGGTCGATGGCCTGGTCGCCCAGCTCGAATCCGCCGAGCACACGCTGGCCGCCGACGATGCCAACCTCGCCGTCGTCATCCACGACCTTGACAGCGCCGACGCCGAGATCAAGAAGATCCAGGAGTCCCTCGCCTACACCACCATCGAAACCCCCATCGACGGCGTCGTCACCCGCATCAACGCCAAGGTCGGCGAGGTGGTCATCGCCGGCACCATGAACAACGCCGGCACGGTCATCCTCGAAGTGGCCGACCTCTCGCAGATGGTCATGGAAACCCGCGTCGACGAGGTCTCCATCGCCCGCGTCGAGAAGGGCCAGAAGGCGACCGTCCGCATCCAGGCCTATCCCGACGAGACATTTGAAGGCGCCGTCGACACCGTCGCCCTCACCCACACCGACGACAAGGACGGCTCGAAATATTTCAAGACGACGATTCCCATCAACGGCAAGGGCAAGCGTGTGCTGGCTGGTCTGACGGCCGACGCCGACATCGAGACCATGCGGCACAAGAACGTGCTGCGCGTCCCCAGCCAGACCGTGCTCGGCCGGCGCATCGACGAACTCCCCGGCGACCTTCGCAAGAGCCCCGAGATCGACCAGTCCAAAACCATGGCCACCGTCGTCTTCCGCATCATTGATGGCAAAGCGGTGATCACCCCCGTCGCCATCGGCCCCAGTGACGAAACCCACACCATCATCAAATCCGGCCTGAAGGAAGGCGACCGCATCATCACCGGGCCGTACAAGATCCTCGAAACCCTCCAGAACGACACGGCCGTGAAAGACGACAAGCCGACGTCACGACCGACGACCACGCAATCGTCTACGCAGCCCGCGACGCAGCCGACTACACGGCCGACAACTCAAAGGCACGAAGGCACAGAGGCACGAAGGCACGATGGGAGGGCCGTGCCCATGTTCCTGCGCAACGAGGATGTGTCGGAGTACCGACACCACGGGCTGGAAGCCCGTGCCACCAACTTCAGCGAGCCAGACGTGTTTCCGGGAAAAGAGGGCGCGCCCGAAGCGAGTGATGCAGGAATCTTCCATTTTGCATTTTTCACTTTGCATTTTGCATTCTCCCTTCCCTCCACCTTTTTTCCTTCTTCCTTCTTCCTGTTATCTTGACCCATGGTTATCCGTCTTCGCGACATCACGAAGGTCTACTCCCTCGGCGCCGAGCGCATCCGGGCTCTCGACGGCGTCAATCTCGACATCGGCGCCAACCAGTACGTCGCCATCATGGGCTCCAGCGGCTCGGGCAAGTCCACGCTCATGAACATCGTCGGCTGTCTCGACCGGCCCACGGCCGGCACCTATGAACTCGAAGGCCGCCTCACCACCCGCATGTCCGGCGGCGAACTGGCCCAGGTCCGCAGCCAGCGCATCGGCTTCGTGTTCCAATCCTTCGAGCTCATGCCGCGCCTCTCCGCTCTGCGCAATGTCGAGCTGCCGCTGCTCTACACGCCCGGCGCCTGGTGGGGCCGGGCCGCCCGGGCGCGCAAGGCGCTGGAAACCGTCTCGCTTTCCGACCGCATGAAACACCGGCCGAACCAGCTTTCCGGCGGCCAGAAGCAGCGCGTCGCCATCGCCCGGGCCATCGTCAACAACCCGGCGATTCTGCTGGCCGACGAGCCCACCGGCAACCTCGACTCCGTGACCAGCGAGGAAATCCTCGCTCTCTTCGACCGCCTTCATGGCATCGGCCAGACCATCGTCATGGTCACCCACGAGGCCGATGTCGCCCGCCGCGCCAAACGCATTATCCGCATGCGCGACGGCAAAGTCGTCTCCGACCTTCCCACCGAACAGGACGGCGTTTCCCGCATGGCCGCCACACCATGATCCTCATCACCTGGCCATTCCGGCTGCTGCTCATCGCTTTCACCAGCGCCCTGCTGGCCCTGGGTCAGATCTGGACCAACAAGGTCCGCTCCACCCTCACCGTCATCGGCATCGTCATCGGCATCGCCTCCGTCACCGCCGTCATCGCCGCCCTCACGGGCCTCAAGGCCAACGTGCTCAAGAACTTCGAATCCATCGGCACCAACAAGATGTACATCTTCGAGCGCTACCGCTTTCACGGCCGCTTCAACTACAGCGAGTACCTGCGTTGTCGCTTCCGAATGGAACACTTCGACGGGTTGCTCAACGCCTGCCCCTCCGTCGCCGACTTCACCCGCATCGCCTCCACCAGCGATCCCGTCTCCCACGGCAGCCACTCCGAGCAGTCCGCCGACATCACCGGCATCGAACCCTCCTGGCACCACGTCGAGAACCGCGCCGTTCTCGTCGGCCGGGCGTTCTCGCTGGTGGACATCGAGCAGGCCCGCGCCGTCTGCCTGGTCAACCCCCGCACCCAGGAACGCCTGGCACTGGACAGCGACCCCACCGGGCAATCCGTCCTCATCAACAAGCGCCGTTTCATCGTGGTCGGCGTCGTCGAGAAATCCGACAACCCTTTCTTCTCCGGCGGCGAAACCCGCGCCGAGGTCTTCATCCCCCTCTCCACCATGGTCGCCATGAACCAGCACACGCGCATCATGGCCGTCGCCATGAGCCGCACTCCCGAACTTTCCGACGACGCCCGCGCCGAAATCGCCTACTTCCTCCGCCACAAGCGACACATCGCCCCCGGCGAAGAAAACAACTTCGAGATCGAGGTCATCGAGCGCTACCTCCAGCAGTTCAACAAGATCGCCACCACCACCACGCTCATCGCCACCTGCGTCGTCGGCATCTCGCTCCTCGTCGGCGGCGTCGGCATCATGAACATCATGCTCGTCTCGGTTTCCGAACGCACCCGCGAAATCGGCCTGCGCAAGGCCGTCGGCGCAAGACCGTCGGCCATCCTGCTCCAGTTCCTCGTCGAGGCCGTCATGCTCTGTCTCTTCGGCGGCGCCCTCGGCCTGGCCGGCGGACAGGGGCTGACCTCGATTATCGCCCACATCCCCGGCGCGGACCTCGAACGCGCCTACATCCCGCCCTGGGCCATCCTCCTCGCCTTCGGTTTCTCCGCATCCGTCGGCCTGATCTTCGGCATGTTCCCCGCCGTCAAAGCCGCAAGGCTGGACCCCATCGAGGCGCTCAGACATGAATAACCACTGCCACATCTTCACTTCGTGCCTACGTGCCTACGTGCCTTCGTGCCTGCACTCCTTCCATTCCGCATTCCGCATTCACGCATTCTGCATTCTCCTTCTCTCCGGCTGCAACGCCGACTTCGAGCCTTCCCCCGTCCGCAATCCCGCTTCCCTCAAGCAGATCGACTCAACCACGCTCTCGCAGCTTCCACCCGCCACCCGCCCCACCACGGCGCCGGCCGCCCCCGCCGAGATTCAGCTCACTCTCGAAGAGGCCCGCCAGTCGGCGCTCGAGAACAATCTCGACCTCCGCGTCCTGGTCATCGCCCCCACCATCGCCAACGAATCGGTCTCCGCGGCCGAGGCCGCTTTCGAAGCTGTTTTCACAACGGACATGTCCTACAGCCAGGCCAAGGCGCCCGTCTCCAGCCAACTCGACAGTTCCAGCTACAACACCCTCAGCGTCACGCCGGGTGTCTCGGTGCCCCTCCGCACCGGTGGAACGCTCAACTTTTCGCTTCCCGTCAACCGCGGCGAGTCCGACAACGCCTTCTCCACACTGAACCCCGCCTACACCTCCGACCTCGCCGCCTCCCTAAGCCTGCCCCTTCTCCGCGGGGCCGGGCCGTACGTCACCACCGCCCGCATCCGCATCGCCCAGCTCGCCTCGCAGAGTTCCCTGGCCAGCACCCGCCTGGAAGTCATCCGCGTGCTGGCCAACGTCGACCGCTCCTACTGGCGTCTGTACGGAGCCCGCCGCCAGCTCGAGGTCCGCAAGAAACAGTACGACCTCGCCGTCGCCCAGCTCGAACGCGCCCAGCGCCAGGTCCGGGCCGGCACCGTCGCCGAGGTCGAGGTCATCCGCGCCGAATCCGGCGTGGCCGACCAGATCAGCGCCGTCATCAACGCCGAGAACGACCTCCGCGACCGCCAGCGCGAGATCAAGCGGATCATCAACAAGCCCGGCGTCGGCCCCGAGACGCCCACCATCCTCGTCCCCAGTTCCCCGCCCAACGCCCTGCCCTACAAGCTCGACCCGGCCGGCGTCCTCGCGGTCGCCTACAAACAGCGCATGGAACTGCTCGAGCTGGAACTGCAACTGCTGACGGACACCATCAACATCAACACCGCCCGCAACGGCATGCTCCCGCTGGTCACCTTCAGCTACACCTACGGTGTTAACGCCCTGGGCAAGACCTTCACCGACTCGCTGGCCGTTCTGCGTGAGAAGGATTTCGAAAGCCACACCGTCGGCATCCATCTCGAAGTCCCCATCGGCAACGAGGCCGCCCGCTCGCAGCTCCGGCTCGCCATGCTCAACCGTATGCAATCGTTGCGCACGCGCGACCAGCGCATGCAGTCGATCCAGCAGGAGATTCTGGCCGCCCTGGACAAGCTCGAGGCCAACTGGCAGCAGATCATCGCCGCCCAGAAGCGCGTGATCCTGGCCGCCCGCGTGGTCGATGCCGAGACGCGGCAATTCACCCAGGGCGTGCGCACCAGCACCGATGTGCTCAACGCCCAGGCGAGCCTGGCCGACGCCCAGACCGCCGAGGTCTCCGCCGTCGCCGACTACCAGATATCTCAGGTAGACATCTCCTTCGCCGCGGGCATGTTGCTCGGGGCATCGAAAGTCTCCTGGCAACCGGAGCCGAGGCCAAAACCCTGAACATTCATTCGCCTACAACGTGCCCGCACACCGCGTTCTTCCAGCCCCGTCAGGGGCGAGAGTAATTACTCACATGCCGCACCCCTCCGTGTAAAGTTGGACGTATAAGGGAAAGCGTGGGCGGTCTGGCACGGAAGCCAGTGCTCTCTGCACGTCAACGGAGGTCCGGGGCATGGATGCAGCAACCCGTTTTGACACCCGAATCGTGGGCGCTTTTCCGGTTCTGCCGGAGCATCTGCAACGATTGGGTTTACCCCACATCGACCACCGCAAGCCGGCTACGAAGATGCCCCGCGGATACTTGCAGGGAGATGAATCTCCATCCCGGCACGTATCGCGGGGCATCTTATGACTGCATCACCGGTGCTGGGGATGCGCACCGAAACAACCCCGCCGTATGCCCTCACCCGGACCCTCTCCCGGGAGGAGAGGGAGAGAAGAGCAGCGGAGTTGTTTGCGCGCAACCGTTACTTATTCCAGAACTTGCTCCCGAACTGGGCCTGCTCGCCGAGCTGTTCGGCGATGCGGATGAGCTGGTTGTACTTGGCGTTGCGGTCGCTGCGGCACGGGGCGCCGGTCTTGATCTGGCCGCAGTTGGTGGCGACGGCGATGTCGGAGATCGTCGAGTCCTCGGTCTCGCCCGAACGGTGGCTCAGCACGGCGCTGTAGCCGTTGCGGATGGCCATGTTCACGGTCTGGAAGGTTTCCGACAGCGTGCCGATCTGGTTGACTTTCACCAGGATGGCGTTGGCCACGCCCATGTCGATGCCCTTCTTGAGGAACTTGATGTTGGTGACGAAATTATCGTCGCCGACGAGCTGGACTTTCTCGCCGACCATGTCGGTGAGCTTCTTCCAGCCATCCCAGTCGTTCTCGGCCATGCCGTCTTCCAGCGAGCGGATGGGATACTTCTCGATCCACTTGGTCCAATAGTCGGCCATGGCTTCGGGGGAAATGACCTTGTCGGGGTTGCTCTTGAAGAAGCGGTAGCCCTTCCTGGCCTTGTCCCACATTTCGCTGGCGGCCGGGTCGAGGGCGACAAAAATCTGCTTTCCGAACTTGTAGCCGGCCTTCTCGACGGCTTCGCCGATGACCTTGAGGGCGTCTTCGTTGTCCTTGAGATTGGGAGCGAAACCGCCTTCATCGCCCACGGCCGTGCTCATCTTATTGTCGTGGAGAACCTTCTTGAGCGAGTGATAGATCTCGACGCAGGCCCGGAAGCCGTCCTCGAACTTGTCGAAGCCCCAGGGCTGGATCATGAACTCCTGGAAGTCGACGTTGTTGTCGGCGTGCTTGCCGCCGTTGAGGATGTTCATCATCGGGACCGGCAGGGTCTTGGCGCCGGTGCCGCCGAGATAGCGATAGAGCGGCAGACCCGAGGCCTCGGCCGCGGCCTTGGCGACGGCCATGGAAACGCCGAGGATGGCGTTGGCGCCGAGCTTGGACTTGGTGGGCGTGCCGTCGAGGTCGATCATGAGCTGGTCGATGGCTTCCTGATCGCGGGGATCGAGGCCGATCAGTTCGGGGGCGATCTTGGTGTTGACGTTGTCGACGGCCTTGTAGACCGACTTGCCGCCGAACTGCTTCTTGTCGCCGTCGCGAAGCTCGCAGGCTTCGTTTTCACCGGTGGAAGCGCCCGAGGGCACGGCCGCCCGGCCGACAACGCCATTGTCGAGAATGACGTCGACTTCGACGGTGGGATTGCCGCGGGAATCGAGAACCTGACGACCCTGGATAAGTTCGATGGAGAGACTCATGGCGTGATCCTTTGCATCTAATGTGTGGAACACGGGTTTCGTGGCCGCCCAAGCCGCCACGCCGTGCTGACCCACGTTCTGTCTGCCGTTTCCCCTGAGGCTACCATGCCTCAAAGGAGTGGTAAGTCTAGGGAAAGTGGCGGCGGTGTAAAGGGGTTCGTGCATCTGCTACGACCTGAGCTACCGCCGGGTGGTGGATGATCTGGTCGTCCAGGGAGCCTGCATGCTCGTGGTTCCGACAATGGACGCGGAGGATTGGGGCGCGTACGAACACCAGAGCCTGCACACCCGCGTCGCGCCGACACGGGCGGCCGAATACGGCATCCCCGTGGTCCGTGTGTGCAGTTCGGGCGTGTCGCAGATTGTTGATTGCCGCGGCCGGATGATCGCCAGCGCCGGCTTCCCCGGGCAGGGCGAGATGCTCGGCGGCGACATCTGGATTCAGGGCGCGGGGCGGATACCGCTGGACCGGTATCTGGGGTGGGTCTGCCTCGCCGTCACGCTGGGGATACTCTTGTACGCGGGTGTCAGGCGGAAGCGACTGGCTTCTTTGGTGCGGCGGCTCGACGCCGCTTTTCGATATGCGGCAGGGTTGAGATCGAAGTCCAAACTCGACACGAATCGGCAAGGAAGCACGCCACTTTGCCGCTGAGAGGGACCGGTGGCACCACTACGCAGGTTGCGACGCCGATGGGAAAGCGGCGTCGAGACCACCGCTCCAAAATTGAAACTGGCCGCGCGGATTGCGCGGCCAGGGTGGTAATTGATCGTCCCAATACGACGACTGGCGGCCGACGACTACTCATCGTCATCGTCCCATTCCTCGTCATCGTCGTCGTCGTCATCATCGTCATCAAAGTCGAAGTCGTCGTCTTCGTCTTCGTCTTCATCTTCGTCGTCGTCTTCGTCCTCGTCCTCCTCGTCGAACTCATCCTCGTCGTCGAGTTCGTCCTCCAACTCGTCCTCCTCGTCATCGAACTCATCCTCTTCTTCCTCCGACTCCTCTTCCGCCTCTTCCGCGGGCTCCTTCTCGACCTCTTCCTCCTCCTCTTCCTCACCTTTCCCTTTTCCCTTCTTCTCCTCTTCCCCTTCCCCTTCCTCTTCCTCTTCTTCCTCTTCCTCCTCCTCATCGTCGCGGCGGCCCTTGCGCTTGGCGTTCCTGGTGCGCGGATTCTCCATCAGTGCCGCCAGCCATGCCGGAGTCTCATCTTCCAGCGGCAACCCGGGAACAACAAACACTTGGCCCATAGGTGAGAGTTTGGTAGTCATGGACAGGATTCCCATCTTTTAGCTCGCCGCCGTTCGTCCGGCGGCACGATTCCCTTCTTGCTCACGCGGCCCCGCGACAAACGCCGCTTATTTCCAGCGCCGGCGGCCTGTAGGTGGGGGCATTGAACCGATTTTGTCCCCCACGGTCAAGGGGTCATTCCCATCAGTCAATTCTCGCCCGCTTCAGCAGCAGCGCATTGCCGATAACCGTCACATCCGACAGTGCCATGGCACCTGCCGCAATCAGCGGGTTCAGCATACCCAACGCCGCCAGCGGGATCGCCAGAACGTTGTACGCAAACGCCAGGAATAGGTTCTGCCGAATCTTACGCATCGTCGCCTGCGAAAGGCGGATGGCCGTCACAATGCCCATCAGAGACGACGACACCAGCACGATTCCCCCGGTTTCCTTGGCGATATCGCTGCCACCACCCATGGCGATTCCCAGATCCGCGGCCGCCAGGGCCGGGGCATCGTTCACGCCGTCCCCTACCATGGCTACACGCCGGGCGGAGCGAAGTTCGGCAATCACGGCCGCTTTGCCCTCCGGGCGAACCTCGGCGCGCACGTCATCAATGCCGATCTCGCGCGCGATCTGCTCGGCGATGGCCTTGCGGTCACCGGTGAGCAGGACCGTCCGCAAACCCATGGCGTGCAAGGCGGCGATGGCGTCCGCCGAGTCCGCTTTCACGCGATCGGCCAGTTCAACATGTCCGGCGTAGACACTGTCTGCGGCGACATGCACGCGGGTGGCCGCGCCGGCCGGCTCTTGGACCGCGATGCCTTCCTCACGCAATAATTCCACGCTGCCCGCCAGAATGCGCCGCCCCTGGACCGTCGCCGCCACTCCCAGGCCGCTGACACTGGTGAAGGCACCGAGGTCGGGCAAGGCGATCCCGCGTCTCTCGGCCTCCTTTACGATCGCCTTTCCGAGCGGGTGCTCGCTGAACTGCTCCGCACCGGCGGCCAGGCGAAGCAGTTCCTGCTCGGCAACGCCGTTCGTCGGTCTCACCGCCACCACTGCCGGCCGGCCCTCTGTGACTGTCCCGGTCTTGTCGAGTACGACCGTATCAATCGTCTCCGCCTGCTGCAGCGCATCGATGTCGCGGATCAGGATTCCGCGCTGCGCCCCGCGACCGAGACCGACCATGAGCGCAGCCGGGACCGCCAGCCCCAGCGCGCAGGGGCAGGCGATGATGAGCACGCTGCACGCCGCGCGCGCCAGCATCCCCCATGTGTCCTCGGGCTTCCAGCCGTGCGCCAACCCCCACGCGTACCACGCCACCGCCGTCGCCAGGGCGATTCCCAGCACCGCCGGCACGAACACCGCGGCCACGCGATCCGCCAGTTTCTGCACGGGCGGCTTGGCCGACTGGGCGGTCTCCACCAGACCGATGATCTGCGCCAGCGCCGTCTCGGAACCTATACGCGTGGCCTTGACCACCAGCCGTCCGGATTGATTCGCCGTGCCGGCCGTCACCGCATCGCCGGCGCGTTTCGCGGCCGGCATTGACTCGCCGGTCAACATCGACTCGTCCACCTCCGACCCCCCTTCCGTCACCACGCCATCGACAGCGATGCGGTCGCCCGGCCGGACCAGCACGCGCTCGCCGCGTGTGATCTCGCCGACGGGTATCTCGACGAACTGTCCATCCGTCTGTCGCACCAGCGCCGTTGCCGGGGCAAGATCCATCAGCCCGCGAATCGCCGTGCCTGCCTTTTCCCGCGCCCGGGCCTCCAGCCAATGTCCCACGCTGATCAGGGCCAGCAGGCCCGTGGCTTCCATGAAATAGAGTTCAGGCAGGTGCGGCCACCACCCCAGTTTCCACCCGGCCAGCGCCACCAGGCTGTACCCATAAGCCACGGTCGAGCCCATGGCGATGAGCGTGTCCATGTTGGTGGTTCGATTGCGCAAACCGGCCCAGGCTCCGCGATAGAACCCGCCCCCCACGAAGAGGATCGCCAGCGTCCCCGCCAGCAGCGACCAGAGGAGCATCCACGCGGGCATGTGGTGCGCGGAACCGAGATGCAGCGCCCAGTGCGTCGCCTCCACGGGCAGCCACAGGGCCACGCCGATGGCCGCGCGGAAGAGCCAGCCCTTGGCGACTTCGCGTTGCCGTTCGAGTCGCTCGTGTTCGGCCCTGGCCGCGTTCGCCCCGATTTCTTCGGGCCTGGCGGGATAGCCGATATGCGTGACGGCCTCGGCCATGGCGGCCGGATTCGTCCGATCGGCCGCATATTCCACCACGGCCCGGCCGCGAGCGAGGTTCACGCGGCAGCTTTTCACGCCTTCCAGGCCCAGCAGCGCCTTCTCGACATGGGCCACGCAACTGGCGCAGTCCATGCCCTCGACGCTCAAGGCAGCCTCAACGGTATCTCCGGCAACTTCGCGCATGTTCGCATTCTATGCCATGTCCTTCGTATCGTAATGACTTCGATCATTCAACGGTGTCCGCGTGTCCGCCTCTGGACGCCCGAAGCTCGTGGGTGTGGCAGAATCTGAGGCTGTGAATTCGGCCCTCTGCTCATGGGCAAACCGACGCTGGGCCCGGGAGCCTGGTGCTGTGCGACCACGTTCCACGTCCTTGAGGTCGTGGAAGTCACCGGGCACGGCAAGTTCGCCGAGCCGTAAAGGCGGGACCACTCGTAGGACGCATCACTTCAGCGGCGGCAGCACTGGCAACTGGCAACTAACAACTGGCAACTCGGCCATATGCGGATGCCGGTGCTGGAGAATGTGCGGCCGCTCCAGATCGTGTTTCAACATCAGCGCCTCATCTGACAACAGTTGTACGGTCGGACCTTGGGCAACCACCTCGCCGTGGTCGATGACGATGGTCCGCGAGCAGAGTTCGACGACCATCTCCAGGTCGTGAGTGGCGATGATCTTGGTGATGGGAATCTGCCGCAGAAGCTGCTTGAGTTCGCGCCGGCCGCGCGGGTCGAGTTCGCTGGTCGGCTCGTCGAGCACCAGAATGCCCGGCTCGCAGACGAGCACGCCGGCCAGGCAGACGCGGCGTTTCTCGCCGCCGGAAAGATGATGCGGCGCGCGCTTTTCAAATCCCGTCAGGCCCACCTGTGCCAGCACTTTAGTGACGCGCTCGCGGATGGCCGCGTCGCTAAGGCCCAGTTGCTGGGGACCGAAGGCGACATCCTCGAAGACCGTGGGGCAGAAGATCTGGTCGTTGGGATCCTGAAACAGCAGGCCGACGCGCCGGCGAATGACGGGAAGCCGCGACTCGGTGACGGCTTCTCCCTCGACGTACACCCCGGCCGGGCCATCCCAGCGCTCGGGCAGCAAGCCGTTGAGATGCTGGAGCAGCGTGCTCTTGCCGGCGCCATTGGGGCCGATGAGGCCGACGCACTCGCCCTCGGCGACGGAGAAACTGACGCCGCGCAGGGCTTCGGTGCCGTCGGCATAGCGGAATCGCAGGTCTCGCAGTTCGATGGCCGGGGTCATTGCCACCCCCTGGCGCACATCGCGGCGTAGACACGTTCGGCCCGTTCGCTGGCGCGGATAAAGAGTTGGCTGATGACGGTGGCCAGCGTGCGCCATCGCCTGGCCGGCTTTTGTACGAAGGTGCGGCTCATGCGTGCGCGTTTCATGCGATGGGCCTCGTCGCCGAGCACGAAGATATATCGGTGCATCAGGGCCAGGGTGGTCACCATCAGGCACGGGACGTGCGTCTTCCGCAACACCCGTAACATTTCGGAGAACGGCGTGGTGCCGGAGAGCAGGATCATCGTCAGCAGGCAGAGCGTGCATTTGGCCGCCAGCACGAGCATGATCCGCCAGCCGCCGGGCTGGAAGACGGCCAGCGCGGCGACGCCCAGCACGAACGGTTCGAGCAGGAGGAGGCGTTTGGCAAGAAACCGCAGCGGGATGCGGCTGAGTAAGGCGATGGCGGCCAGGAACAGCGCCGGCCAGATGAGATACGACGCATGTTGCACGGGCAACATGGCGACGACGACAACCAGAGCGACGGCCACGCCGAGTTTGGCGGCGGCCGACCGGCGATGAATGGGGCTGTCGAGGCCGGAGTAATGGTCGAGGAGAAATCTACGCATCAGACATCTCGACTCTCATATTTCAAATCTCAAATTACCAATTTCAGATTTCAGATTTCTTCCCCGGCACCAGCACTCTGGCCAGCACCCAGGCCAGTCCGAACACCAGCACCGTTCCGGCCGCGCCGGCCACGGATGTGGCCACCCGCTCGGAGCCGATCCAGGGAATCTTGTATTCCGGCAGCGGCGCCGGCAGGAGCGGCTTCTCGCGGGCGTGATGCTCGAACCCCAGCGCCTGGGCCGTCTTGTCCAGCCCATCGGGCCAGGAGCAGGCGAACGGTGCCACAAACAACGCCAAGCCCAGGCTGATGAGCAGGCCGAAGGCGACGAGCGACACCACGCCTTCTCGATGCACCGGCCGAATGGGCGTGCCCGCGGTTCCGGAAGACACCAGTGGCCGCCGGACGCGCGTGGCATGGGCGTCTCGCCCATGCTGTCGGTACTCCGACATATCCTCGCTGCCCTGAGAAATGGGCTCGCCGGGCCGACCCGTCTCGGTAGCCGCCGACTCCGGCATGACAACCTCGAATCCGCGGGGTTCCGGAGCCTCGGCCAGCCCGAGCAAATCGGGCCGGGCCTTGCCGATGGCCGCCAGGACCAATGCGGTGATGATGCCCTCGCCGATACCGATGAGCAGATGCACGCCGGCCATGGCCGGGAACGCGGCCCGCCAGGCAACCGTGTGCGACACGGCCAATTCGCCGGCGCAGGCGATGGCCGCCAGCACCGTGCTGAACCAGGCGGCGAAGGTGGCGGCGAGCACACGGCCGAACGGGCCGCTGACCATGCGGCTGACGGCATAGTAGACTGCCCAGCCGCCGACGCCGCCGATGATGGCCATGTTGAAGACATTGGCCCCGAGTGCCGTGACCCCGCCGTCGGCGAACATGAAGCACTGCACGATGAGGACGGCGGAAAGGACGATGACCGCAGCACTCGGCCCGAGCAGTGCCGCGGTCAGGACGGCGCCGATGAGATGGCCGGATGTTCCGCCGGCGACCGGAAAGTTGAGCATCTGGGCCGCGAACACGAATGCGGCCGACAGCCCCAGCAGCGGCACGCGCCGTGGCGGCAGGCTGATTCGCGCCTGCCGCAAGGCCACGCCGAGCCCGGCCAGCGCCATGGCGCCGGTGGCGATAGCGGTCTTGGCGTCGAGGAATCCATCTGGAACGTGCATGAGCGTTGCGTCCTTGGGTCCAAGCACCCGGTATTACGACTGCGGGAATCATAATACGGTATTGGCCCGACGCAAGCAGGAGCGGGACGATGGCCGCGCCCTTCGTTCATCGCGGCAGATACGCCGGGTGTTTGACACACCCCCCGCTCACCCTTAGATTGACGGGACAATTCCGTCCTCTGGCTCGTAGCTCTATTCAAGTGCCCTTGGAGGCAAAAGGAGAACACTATGGCCGACCTCAAGGCTCTCGCCGATGCAGTCCGAACCGGGAAACGTGCCGATGCGGTCACGCTGACCAGACAGGCTATCGCCGACAACACGCCCCCCCGCCAGATCCTCGACGCCATGGTGGGCGCCATGGACGAACTCGGCAGAAAGTTCCAGTGCCAGGAAGTCTTCGTGCCCGAGATGCTCATCGCCTCGCGCGCCATGAAGGAATCCATCGCCGTCCTCGAGCCCATGCTCGTCAAGGCGGGCATCAAGCCCCTGCTGACGGCCGTGATCGGCACCGTCCAGGGCGACCTCCACGACATCGGCAAGAACCTCGTCGCCATGATGTGGCGCGGGGCCAACTTCGCGGTCGTCGATCTCGGGTTCAATGTCGCGGCCGACAAGTTCGTCGCCGCCGCCAAGGAACACAATGCCTCCGTCGTCGGCCTCTCCTCACTGCTGACGACGACGATGCCCGCGATGAAGGACACCGTGGCCGCCCTCAAGGCCGCCGACATCCCCAATCTCAAGGTGTTGATTGGCGGCGCTCCGGTGACCGTCGACTTCGCCAGGCAGATCGGCGCCGACGGATATGCCCCCGATGCGGCCAGCGCCGTCGATGCCGTCCGCAAGCTTGCGGCGCTCTGATCTTCTCTACGGGAGCCCACATGGCACGCCCCGACCTCCTGGCCGCGCTGAAACAACGCCCCCTGCTCTGTGATGGCGCCATGGGCACGCAGCTCATTGCCGCCGGCCTGCAGCCGGGTGCGTGCGGCGAACTCTGGAATGTTGAGAAGGCCGAAGTCGTCGAGTCCATCCATCGCCGCTATCGATCGGCCGGCTGCCAGCTCATCACCACGAACACCTTCGGCGCCACCCGGGCGAACCTCGAACGTCACGGCCTGGTCCCGCAACTGGCCGAGATCAACAAGTCCGCCGTGCAGAACGCCCGCCTGGCCGCCGGAAGCCAAGGATACGTCCTGGGCGACATCGGCCCCTTCGGCGGATTTCTCGAACCCGTCGGCGACGCCGCCGAGGCGGATGTCCTGGCACTGTTCGTCGAGCAGGCCAAGGCCCTGGCCCAGGCCGACGCGTTCATCATCGAGACCATGTCCGACCCGGCCGAGATGGCGTTGGCCATCCGCGCCGTCCGCAACGTGTCGAGCCTGCCGGTCATCGCCACCTACGCCTTCTCCAAGTCGCCCACCGTTTTCCGCACCATGATGGGAACTCCGGCCGCCGACGCGATCAAGACCGCCATCGACGCCGGCGCGGACGTCGTCGGGGCCAACTGCGGCACGGGACTCGATCTGCCGGACTATGTGCGACTGGCTCGCGATCTCATGGCCGCCGCCGGCAGCACGCCCGTCATCCTCCAGCCCAATGCCGGCGCCCCCAGACACGAAGGCGGCAAGCTTGTCTATGATGCCCTGCCGCAGCAGATGGCCGCGATCGTGCCGCAACTCTGCTCGGCGGGCCTGAAGATCGTCGGCGGCTGCTGCGGCACGACGCCCGATCACCTGGCCGCGATGGGCAAAGCGTTGTCGTGATGAAGCGACAGACAAGGATGCCTGTTCCACTGAAACGACAGACAGGAATGTCTGTCCTATTGATAACCCGCACACTTCGCGAGGTACACATGTCGCAATCCATGGAAGAGCTCTACCAGCAACGGCTCAAACGCTACACCACCGCGCTTCGCAATGAGAAACCCGACCGCGTGCCGATCCGCCTCTTCGCCGCCGAGCTCTGCGCCAAATACGCCGGCTATAACTGCCAGCAGGTGACGCAGGATATCGGGCTGGCGTTTGAGGCCGTAATCAAGACATGCCGCGATTTCGACTGGGATGCGGCCGTCGCCAACATGGTCTATGTCTGGGGCGGCATCCCCCAGGCGGCGAACCTCAAATACTACGCGATCCCCGGGGTCGGCCTCGCGCCGACCACCGGCTTCCAGTACCTCGAGCCGCCCGAAGGACAGGCATGGATGCAGGCCGAGGATTACGACGACTTCACCAGGGATCCCACCGGCTGGCTCTTTAACGTCTGGCTCCCCCGCGTCTCCAACGACGTGCCCCGGCCCGGCCAGCCGGCCAGCCTGAAGCAGAACCTCTCGCTGCTCAAGGGCGGCCTGGCGCTGATGACCTACTTCACTTCGTTCGGCCCGCAAATCCAGCGGATGCGGAGCGAGTGCGGCACGGTCTCGGCCATCGCCGGCATCCTCAAGGCGCCGCTGGATATTCTCGCCGACAAGTTCCGCGGCTACATGGGCCTCTGCGACGACCTCGTCGAACGCCCCGAGAAGGTCAAACGCATGTGCGAGGCGCTGATGCCGCACATGCTGCACATCGCCAGGACGTCGGCCGATCCGAGCAAGACCGTTCCCATCGGATTCTGGATGCACCGAAGCTGCGTCCCCTTTATATCCTTCGACCATTTCAACAACATCTACTGGCCGACCCTCAAGCCGATCATCCTCGAACTGCACAAGCTCGGCCACCAGGTGCTTTTCTACGCCGAAGGCAAATGGGGACCGCACCTCAAAACCTTCGCGGAGCTGCCCGACCGCTCGATCGTCTTCCACTGCGACCGCGACGACATCTTCGAGGTCAACCGCATTCTCGGCCACAAGTTCTGCATTTCCGGCGGCGTGCCGAACGCCATGCTCTCCTTCGGCAAACCCGCGGAGGTCAAGGCCTGTTGCAAGAAGATCATCGACGAAGTCGCCGGCAACGGCGGCTACATCATGGACGCCTCGGCCATCATGCAGAACGACACGTGCATCGAGAATGTCAAGGCCATGACAGACTTCACGCGTGAGTATGGAGTGTATTGAACGCGACAGACAAGGATGACGGACAGGAATGTCTGTCCTGCTGACCGGAGAACCCCATGAACCCGCAGCCCACCGACCAACCCGTGAACCGTCCTCCCGGCACGTGCATTCCCTGGGAAGAAAAGAAGAAGGAACTTCCCTCGATCACCGGCGACGAACAGCTCGTGAAGAACGCCTGGGAAAGCATCGACGGCCTGGCGTACACCTACATCTGGCAACTCGTGGTGTCGTTCTAGGTCACCATCTCATGTGCAGTTGATTGAGCACGCCCTGGGCCGCCGCGTTGCCGTTGCGGGCGGCCTGTTGCAGCCACTGCACACCTTCGGCTTTTTCCTGCGGCGTGCCGCGCTCGTAGAGCATCATGCCGAGATTCGCCTGGGCCTTGTCGTACCCCTGGCCGGCCGCCAGGCGATACCACTTCATTGCCTCGGTGGGATTCCTCTGGACAATCCGCCCCTCACGATAGATGTTGCCAAGGTTGAGCTGGGCGCCGACGTGGCTGTTCTCCGCGGCCTTGCGGTAGAGTTGGATCACCTCGCCGGCATTGCCGCCCCGGCCCTCGAGGCGGCGTGCTTCGTCGTAAATGGCGTCGAGGGTGCGGTTTCGCGCCGCGGCCGCGGGCGTAGCCCCCGTACGCAGCAATGCGGCGCGACGGCACTGCTCCAGGGCATCGTCGAAACGCCTCTGGCGAATGGCCGCATCGACGGCCGCAATGGCCTGATTGACAGCGGGATCCAGGCCCCCGGCCGGGTCCGCTGGATACGGTTTGTACGGAGACGGACCCGGCGGCATGGGAAGCGAACCCGCCGGGCTCTGCGCGGCGGCCGGGTTGGGTGCGCCGGGAGCGCCGGTCGCGACCGGCGCCGGGACCGAACCGGGCGGAAATTCGCGGTCGGCCAGAATCAGGGCGCTGGTCGAGGACTCCACGGCCTTGTAGATGTCCTGATCGTTGACCTTGAGTTCCACCCGCTCGCGGCCGATGACGAGCTGGTCGCGGCGGCTCTTGAGTTCGGTCAGCGAAGCCCGGGCATGTTCCAATTCGGCCGTCGCCTGTTCTATGGCGAGCGCGTAATCCTGCTCGAGCGGGTCCGGCTGGCCGGAAGTGGGATTGTGAAGGGTCTTGAGTCTGTCCGAGAGTTCGAGCCGGTGACGGTCCAGGGACAGAACTTTGAGTTCGCCCGTGGCGATGGCGGCCGCGACCTGCCGTTCGGCGGCGGCGAGAAACTCCGCGGGTCTGGCGGCGATATCGGCGGACGACCAGTCGCTGGCGCTGGTTGGCTTGGATGCCCCGCGAATCCCCGGCGGCCGGTGCCTGTCGCAGCCAACCACGAGGGAGCCGATAAGAAGGACCAGTTGTAGTAAACGTGTGTGTTTCATGTGTGCCTGAGCCAGGACGCTTCCAACCTGCATGAGCCACAAGCAGGCTGGAAGCCCGCACGACAACTTTATCGGCGACGATTCACTCAAACCAATTCACTTTCGCCACCGGCCTGATCGTCACCGGGCCGATCAGCCCCGACTGCGCCAGCGGCGAATCCTTCTTCCACAGCCGCCAGCTTGTGAACGTCAGCCGCCCGGTCGGGCTGGGTTTGTCCTCGGCCAGCCATGCGGGCCATTCCTTGAGCGTGCCGTTGGCGTTTCGCTGGCTGTCTTCCGGCAACTGCTCGTCGCCGATCATCCGGTTGATCCACAGGTTCACCACCTTGACCTCCAGCGCGTTCTCACCCGCCTTGGCGGCGTCGGTGATGTCCAGGCAATACGGCGCGTGCCAGAGCAGGCCAAGATCCTTGCCGTTGAGCTTCACCTCGGCCATCACTTCCACGCGGCCGAGATCGAGGTAGATGCGGCGGTCCTTGCCGAGTAACTCGGCCGGAACATTGATCGTTTTTCGATACGTCGCGGCCCCGGAGTAGTATTTGATTCCGGCCTCGCCTCGCGCGCTCCAGTCTTCCAACTTGTCGAACACCGCCTTCTCCGGCCCGCCCCACTTGGGGTCGAAGGCCACATCCCAGGCTCCGCTTACCTCAACCGCCGCCGGCATTTGCGGGACGGCCACCTTCCGCGCACGCCCGTCGGCCATCTTCACCACATAAGTTCCCGGCCGCTTCACTTCGCCGCGCTGCAAATCGATTTCCGGCGCGTCATCACGGACGACAGGCGCCGGCCGGGTCTGCGCAAGTCTGGCAATTTCCTCTTCGGTCAATGCCTTGTTGAACTGCGCCAGGCCCACCATCTCGCCACGGAACGGCGCCACCGTGCGCCCGTGTGGCACATCGACGCCGCCATGCACCTGCATCGGGCTCTTGAGGCCCTCTTTGGCCAGTTTCCCGTTGACGTACAGCGTTGGCTGGCCATCCCGATACACCACGGCCAGATGCGTCCAATCCTTGATCTCCGTGGCGTACGCCAGCGAGACGGAGAAATAGTCCGCCCCGTGCTCGTGGACACAAACGCCGTTCGTGCCGGCCGCGATGCCCGCGCCGGCCTGACCTTCGCCATAGACCTCGTGCCCCGGCGGCGGGAAGAGTACGTCGTTGCGATTCGCACTATACGCGGCCGGACCTTTGATCGTCTCAGCGCCCATCGCCGTCGTGCCCGAGGGCTTCACCCACACGCTCATCGTGAATGTGTTCGTCACGTCAGCACCTCCGCCACCGGCCGTCGCTGCCCAGCGAATCTGCTCCTGCCCGTCGCGCGTGATCGACACCACGCGGTCGGCATCCTTCGCACCGCCCGGCCGGAACACCACAAACACCGACTCCGCCGGTCCCAACCGCACGGGGATTCGCGTCACGCCATCTTTCTCATCGAACGCCACCACGCGCTCCACCGTCCCCATTTCCGGCCGCCAGAACGCCGGCGTCTTCCCGGTGACGCGGAACTCGCACACGCTCTCCACCGGCTGGCTCGCGCCGTTGGCAATGAAGTATGAATCCACCTCGCCGATCTGCCGGTGGATGAAACGGACCCGGCGATCGGCCGAGAAATCCGGCTTCACGCCCTTCTCCGCCAGCACCTGCTCCGCGTTCTTTCCGGTGATCACCTTGCCCGAACTCCACAACTCATCCGCCAGCTTCGCCAGTTCGGCATCACACTTGGGATAGTCCGACAGGCTCGGCGATTTCTTCGGGCGATTACCGACGATCGTCGCTCCCGCATCCGCCAGTTCCTTGATCCGCCGCAGCAGCGCCGGCGTCATCGTCTCCGCGCCCGACAGCGACAGCACGCGGTAGCTCATCCCATCCGGCAACACCAGCCTCCCCTCTCTGACGGTCACGCGGGTCATCAACACCTCGGCGTTGCACCCGTCGAAGTTGTACCTCGGCCGATCGGGCGGATTCCCCTTCAGCACGCCCGCCGGCGGCGTAAATCGCATCGGCGACCCCTCCGGCTGCAGATAGAGCACATCGGCCACGAACAACCCCTCTCGCAACATAGATTGACATCTCGACAAGTATTTGTGCCACGCAGCCGACTGCTCCCACCACGTCTGCCCGCGCTCGTAGTGCAACCCCCACGGCCCCATCGACATCCCCGGCCGCCGATCCGGCCACGGCTGCATCGCATACCGATGGAACACGAACCGGTTGATCCCCTCGCAAAACGCCCAGTCGCCCAGCGCCTTGATGTAGCCCGGATGCCCCAGCCACTTCTCCGCGTCCGTCGCCGTGAACGCCTCGGCGCCCAGGATGCGCTTGCCGTAGATGTGCGCGGCCGACGACATCTCCGTGCAACTGTACGCCGCGCCGGCAAGCTGCCACGACCAGAACTCGGCCATCGGCTCGTCGCAACGCCCGGCATACGCCAGATCCTCGCACGGATTGGCGTCGTACGCCTCGATCGACAACCGTATTCCGTTCTTATGAGCCAACTCCCGGAACTGCGAAGTGTAGTTGTCGTGCATCATCTCGTTGACCGTCATCCGCAGATCCCAGAGGAACCGCTCCGATACCTCCAGGCTGTCCACCACCCGCCCGCTCATCACCGGCAGGAACGGCCACATGTCATATCCGCGCCGCTTCTGGAACTCCTCGCGGAAACCCGTCGTCCAGTTCTGCGAGCCCACTTCCCAACTGTCAATGTGCGTCGACACCAGCGTCTTGCCGGCCTGCGGGCCGACGTCGGCGATCAACTTCCCCATCAGCCCGTCGAACATCGCCTCG